>JAGWSE010000253.1 GCA_028869395.1 Alphaproteobacteria bacterium
CGCCGAACAGGTAAGGCAGCAGGCCGCCGATGAAGAGGCCCACAACCACCCACGGATTGGCCAGCGAGAAGGTCGGCACCGACATGCCCTGGAAGTAGGTGTAGGTGTCGGAGTGCTGGGTGAAGTAATTCAGGTCCGAGGTGTAGGCCGCGAACAGCACGAGCGCGCCGAGGCCCGCCGAACCGATCGCATAACCCTTGGTCACCGCCTTGGTGGTGTTGCCCACCGCGTCGAGCGCGTCGGTGGAGACACGCACTTCGGCGGGCAGACCCGCCATCTCGGCGATGCCGCCGGCGTTGTCGGTCACCGGGCCGAAGGCGTCGAGGGCCACGATGAAGCCGGCCAGCGAGAGCATGGCGGTGGTGGCGATGGCGATGCCGAACAGGCCCGCCAGGTTGTAGGTGACGATGATGCCGACGATGATCGTCAGCGCCGGAAGCGCCGTGGACTCCAGCGACATGGCCAGGCCCTGGATCACGTTGGTGCCATGGCCGGAGACCGAGGCCTTGGCCACCGACTTCACCGGCCGGTAGCCGGTGCCGGTGTAGAACTCGGTGATCACCACGATGGCGGCGGTCACCGCCAGACCCACCACGCCGCACCAGAAGAGGGTCATGCCGCTGTAGGCGCGGCCGGAGGCGTCGGCGGCGCCGGCCGGCGTCAGCTTGTTGGTGACCCACCAGATCGCGCCGATGGACAGCACGCCGGTGACGATCAGGCCCTGATAGAGCGCGCCCATGATGTTGCGGCTCTTGCCCAGGCGCACGAAGAAGGTGCCGATGATCGAGGTCACGACGCAGACGCCGCAGATGGCCAGCGGCAGGAGCATCATCGGGACGACCGCATCGGTCCCGCGGAAGAAGATCGCCGCCAGCACCATGGTGGCGACGGTGGTCACCGCATAGGTCTCGAAGAGGTCGGCCGCCATGCCGGCGCAGTCGCCGACATTGTCGCCCACGTTGTCGGCGATGGTCGCCGCGTTGCGGGGGTCGTCCTCCGGGATGCCGGCCTCGACCTTGCCCACCATGTCGCCGCCCACGTCGGCGCCCTTGGTGAAGATGCCGCCGCCGAGACGGGCGAAGATGGAGATCAGGCTGGCCCCGAAGCCGAGGGCCACGAGGCTGTCGACCACGTCGCGGCTGGTCGGATCGTAGTGCAGGCCCTGCGTCAGGATCGTGAAGTAGACCGAGACGCCCAGCAGCGCGAAGCCAGCCACCAGCATGCCGGTGACCGCGCCGGAGCGGAACGCCATCGACAGGCCCTTTTCGAGCCCTTCGGAGGCCGCCTGGGCGGTGCGCACATTGGCGCGGACCGAGATCAGCATGCCCGCGAAGCCGGCCGCGCCGGACAGCACCGAGCCGATCAGGAACCCGATCGCCGCCAGCGGCCCGATCAGCAGCGCCACGATGATCAGGATGACCACGCCGACGATGGCGATGGTGGTGTATTGCCGTCGCAGGTAGGCCTGAGCCCCCTCCTGGATGGCGGCGGCGATCTCCTGCATGCGCGCCGAGCCTGGCGAGGCCCTAAGCAGCGCGCTGGACTGCACGGCGCCATACAGCACCGCAAGCAGGCCGGCGACGATCACCAGCGTAAGCGTCAGACTCATTCGTGCGCGTCCCTCTCCGATGGCGCGGAAATCGAGCCGGCCGCCGAATCACGGCCGCCGGCGCAAACCCAGCCCTTTTGGTTTCTAAAATACTGGGACGCAGGGAAAACTGCGCCCCGGCAAAGCCGCGGGAAAGTGCCAAAGTTACTTCGCGCACGCAACATGCGTGCGGCGAAGCTTCCGTGAAGACTTGCGTTTATCCGCCCTGGGGCGTGGCGACGTGGTGCTGCGGCGCCTGTGACAGGATGACCACGGAGGCGATCGCGCCCGGTCCGGCGATGGCGGCGGCCTGCGGCGTCATGGCGGCCGCGAGGCGCGTGGGGTCGATCCGGTTGTAATCGGCCGGATCGGTGAACGGCGTGCGGGTCGCCATACGCACCAGGGCGTCGCGGAAGAAGGGCTCCTTCTCCCGCAAGGCCGCGGCGTTGGCCGCGGCGGTCAGGTTGAGCCGGACATAGACGAAGACGTAGTTGACGAGACGGCCCTTCACCACGATCGGCAGTCCGACCGGCTGCAGGTCGACATACTGGCCCACGCCCCCCGAGCTGTTCGACGGGGCGGCGGCCGCCGGGAACGCGAGCGCCAACAAGGGCGCAGCGACAAGAAGATCGCGACGGAGCATGCGCCGATTGTGACGCGCGGCTCCTTTCCGCAAGGTTGAAGCTACAGCGTTTCGTGAAACAAGAACGGTGTTATTCTCGGCATGCTTCGGCCGAGGACAAGGACGATGACGCTCGATCGTAGAGGCGCGACCCTGGGGCTTCTCTCGTCGGCGGGCGCCGCCTTGCCCCTCGCACGCGCCTGGGCGCAGACATCCCCGGCCGCCTCCGCCGCTCCATCTCCTTCGGCAGCCGGCGCCGCGGTGGCCGGAGCCCCTCCGGCGGCTCCCGGAGACACCCAACCCCCGGCCGCCGGGAACACGTCGCCGACCCAGGTCGGGACGACCCGCGACAAGTTCGAACACCTTGTCGCTCCGGTGGACATCGACAGTCAGGGCCCGTTCCAGTTCATCCTCGACACCGGCGCCAACGTCAGCTGCGTGTCGAACGAGCTGGCTCAGCGCCTGATGCTGGCCCCCGCGGGCCAGGCCTCCGTCCACACCATGGTGGGCGTGCGCGAGCGGCCGAGCTTCATGATGAAGACCTTGACCATCGGCGACCGCAGCCGGCGCAATGTGCGCGCGCCGGCGCTCCCCGCCTTCGGGGGCAAGGTGGACGGCGTCCTCGGCGTGGACTGGCTCGCCGGCCAGCGCCTGGTTCTCGACTTCCGCCGCAAGAAAATCGAGATCACCGGCTCGATCTACGAAAGCCCGACGGAGAACCGGGTGATCGTCCCCTGCCGCCGACGCCTGGGCCAGCTGACCATCGTCGACGCCAACATGAGCGGCCACCGCGTCAGCGCCATGATCGATTCCGGCTCGCAGGCGACGCTCTGCAACGCCGCGCTGCACGACCTCGTCCAGCGCATGGAGGCCCGCAGCCCCTTCCGCCACGAGCACATGCCCATCCACCTGGAGACGATCGCCGGCGAACCCTTCGACGGGGATCTGTTCTACCTGCCGTTCCTGAGACTGGGCGGTCTGAACATCGGGAACGTGCCCACTGTCTTTTCCTGGGAGACCCAGGTGTTCGATATCTGGGGCCTGAAGGACGTGCCGGCGATCGTGCTCGGCATGGACCTGCTCGTGCAGTTCGAGTCGGTGGCGATGGACTTCAGTCGCAACCAGGTCCGCTTTGACATCGCCTAGAGGTCGACGCCGACCGCCCGGATCGCCCGTTCCTCGGCGCGAACGCGGATCCAGAGGATCGAGGCGTTGAGCACGGTGAACACCGCTGCGTAGAGCCACAGGTGGAAGACAAGGGGCAGGACGGCGATCTCGGCGCAAACCACCGCATAGTTCGGATGCGGGAAGAAACGATAGGGACCGCGGCGGACCAGCGGCTCCTGCGGCAGGGAAATGATCCGCGTCGTCCAGCGCTCGCCGAGGCTGGCGAGGGTCCAGACCCGGGCGACCTCGATCACCAGATAGACGCCCAGCCACAAGAGGTTCGGCGGCCGGTCCCACGCCAGCCACCACAGCCCGCCGAGCCAGACGGCGTGCAGGCCAACGATGACCGGATAGTGCGCCGCGCCGGTCTCGACCGCGCCGCGCGCGATCAGGCGGCGCGTGTTCCGGCGCGCCAGGGCGAGCTCGCCGAGACGCTGCAGACTGACCAGGGCGAGAATGGTGACGGACAGGATCATGCCGCGGCCAGAGTGACCGTGCTGGCGGTGAAACCCGGGCCGAGCGCCGTGAGGACCGAGCGCTTCGGCAGCCCCGTCCGGCGCAGCCTGTCGAGAACGAACAGCACCGTGGGGGCGGACATGTTGCCGTGCTCGGCCAGCACCTCGCGCTCGACGTCGAGGGCCCCCTGGCCGAGGTCGAGGGCCGATTCCAGCGCCTCCACCACCTTGGCCCCGCCGGGATGGCAGATGAACCGGTCCACGTCTTCGACGGTCAGTCCCTGGGCGCCCAGCATGGCGTCCATGGCCGGGCGGAGCTTCCTTTGGACGATCGGCGGGATCGCCTGGCTGAGAACGACGCGCAGGCCCTGCTCGTCCATCGCCCACCCCATCACCTCGAGGCTGTCGGGCCAGGTGTGTTCGGCGAAGCCCGTCACCCGGGCGAAGCCGTCCGCGCCGCAGCGCAGGACGCAAGCCGCCGCGCCGTCGCCGAACAGGGCCGTGGCCACGACGTCGGCGGCCGTCACGCCCTCGTTGCGGAAAGCGAGCGTGCAGAGTTCGACGGTCACGAACAAGACCGTCGCGCCCGGCTGCGCGCGGGCCAGGCGCGTCGCAAGCGCCAGGCCTGTCGCGCCGCCGGCGCAGCCGACGCCGAACACCGGCACGCGCGCCGCGTCGGGTCGGAAGCCCATGCGCGACATCGCCCTCGCCTCCAGGCTGGGGGTGGCGATCCCGGTGGTCGAGGCGGTGACGATCACGTCCACGTCCCCGCCCGCGAGCCCCGCGGCCTCGAGAGCCTGGGACGCCGCCGCAACATAGAGATCGAGCGCGCCGTCCAGATAGACCTGGCAGCGCTCGGGCCAGCTGCGAGGCTCCAGGTACCAGCCAATCGGACGAATCGCCTGGCGGGTGCGGATTCCGGCGTTGGCGAAGACCGGCGCGAGCCGCTCCACCAGCGGGAACTTCGCTGCGAAGCGATCGAGCACCGTCGCAAGCACCTCCTCCTGCC
>JAGWSE010000254.1 GCA_028869395.1 Alphaproteobacteria bacterium
GCATGGTCCACGGCATAGCCGGCGTCCCCCAGCGCCAGCTTGAGCTGCCGGGAGAGATCCGGGTCGTCTTCCACCAAGAGGATGCGCACCGTCCCGCGTCCTTTCCTAAGCCCGGCCTACCCGCCCTGCCGGCCGATCGTCGCGCCCGTCTGGGCGTCGACTATGAATACGACGACGCGCCCGTCCTTCATCCGCCACTGGACGTTATAGACGGGCCGTCCGCCCAGGTCCCCCGGCCAGGCGTTCAGGTACTTGCCGGGGGTGCGGGCGGCGATCATCGAGATGACCCGCGAAAGCGGCACCTGGCGCCCCGGCGCCGGCGCCTGGTCCTCCCGGCCGGCGCCGAGGGAGGGACGTCCGTCCTGACCGGCGAAGGCCGCGGGGGCTGCGAGGCTCAGGCAAAGCGCCGCGATGGCCACTCGAAACATCATGGCGTCCCTTCTGGATCCTGACGACTGAACCGCGCCTGAATGGCGGTTATGACACGCCCCTGTCCAAGTTACACACGCCGCCTGGGCGAATAGGGCCGCTGCTTCTTCCATTCCTCGACGAAGCTCTCGAGCGCCGCGTCGGGTTTCTCGGGCAGGGTGACGACGAGGCGCGCGAAGAGGTCGCCGCGCCGCCCCTGGCCGTCCGCGAGGCCCCGGCCCTTGAGACGGAGCTTCGCGCCGGAGTTGGAGCCCTTCGGGATGGTCAGGGTCACCGGGCCGTCCGGCGTCGGCGCCTCGACCTTGCCGCCGAGCACCGCGTCGTAGACGGTCACCGGCAGGTCCATGACCAGCACCTCGCCCTCGCGGCGGTAGATCGGGTGCGGGGCGATCGACAGCTCGATGAACGCATCGCCCGGCCCGGCGCGGCCCGCCGCCCCCTGGCCCTTGAGCCGAAGCGTCTGGCCTTCCTGGGCGCCCTTGGGAATGGTGACGTCGATGGTGCGGCCGTCGGAGAAGCCGATCCGCTTCTTGGCGCCCTTGATCGCCTCCTCGAGGTCGATCTCCAGCCGCGCGCGGACGTCCGAGCCGCGCTGCGAGAACGGGCCGAAACCGCCGCCGCGCCCCTGGCCGCGGCCGCCGAACATCTCGCCCAGGATGTCGCCCAGGTCGACGCCTTCGAAGCTCTCGGAGGTGTAGGTCTGGCCGCCGCGGCCGAAGCCGCCGGGCGGAGGCGGCGCGCCCCACGGGCCGCGTGCGCCCTGGAACCCGCCACGGAAGGTTTCACGGCCGTCGGCGTCGATCTCGCCGGCGTCGAACTTCTTGCGCTTCTCGGCGTCGCCGACGATGTCGAAGGCGGCGCTGACGCGCTTGAACCGCTCCTCGGCGGCCTTGTCGCCGGGATTGGTGTCCGGGTGGTTTTCCTTGGCGAGTTTCCGGAACGCCTTGCGGATCTCGTCCGCGCTCGCCGTGCGTGAGACGCCCAGCTCCTGATAGGGGTCGCGCGCCAAGTGGGGGACCTCGCAAAAACACTGAATGAACCAGGCCTTTTAGATTGGTCCGGCGGACCTTGCACGCAAGTGCGTCTGTGGCAATTTTGTCACAATCTGGGCGAGCTACCGTCCGCGCTCGTCCAGCAGGTCCTGGGCGGCGAAGTCGAGGGCGTCCTCCGGGTCGGCGAGCACGCTTTCGTTGATCGTCTGGCCGCGCACGGAGACCCCGGCGCGGTGCACGCTCTCCGGGTCGCCGGACACCAGCGGATGCCACGGCGCGAGGTCGCGGCCCTCGTGCAGGCGGCGGTAGGCGCAGCTCTTCGGCATCCACTCGAGCGCTTCGATGTTCCCCGGCGTGAGCTTGATGCAGTCCGGCACGTGGCGCTTGCGATTGGCGTAGTCGGTGCAGCGGCAAAGCTCGGGATCGAACAGCTTGCAGTGCACGCGCGTGGGTATGATCTCGCCGGTGTCTTCGTCCTCGAAGCGCACCAGGCAGCACAGGCCGCAGCCGTCGCAGAGGCTCTCCCACTCCGCGGCGGTCATTTCGGTCAGTCGCTTCCTGCGCCAGAAGGGTTCGCCGGCCATGGTGCTCATCTAGGCCCGTTGCACGCGGGACCCAAGCGGCGCCGGAGGCGGCGGGTCAGCCGGAGAGGTTCAAGTCGGAGTTCTCGGATGCTCCCCCGAGCGGGAGGATCTGGGGCGCTACGGCCTGAACCCGAGCGGCCGGGAAATCAGGGCCTGCGGGAGGGCGGCGACCCGGGCGGCGTTCTCCGCCCACTCGCAGATCCAGCGGCGGGTGTCGCGCGGGTCGATCATCTCCTCCATCTGGAAGCGGGTGAGCGGGCCGATGGGCCCCCGCACGCTCTCGATGCGGGCCTCGATCTCGGCGCGCAGGGCGGCCGGGTCGGAACTTTCCGCGAGCTGGCGCTTGTAGGCGGCCTCGATGCCGCCCTCCGGCGGGATGCCGCCCACGTCGGCGGCGGGCCAGACCACGCGGGCCGAGGCGGAGGCCTTTGGGGTCGCGTAGTTGTTGCCGGCGACCCCGAAGCTGCGGCGCATGATCACCGTGAAGATCGGGACCGAGACCTGGCTGAAGGCGATCATCCACTCGCCGCCTTTGCGGATGGTCCCGGCCATCTCGTGCTCCAGCCCCACCGCGAAGCCCGGGTTGTCGACCAGGTTCAGCACGGGCAGGTGGAACAGGTCGCATAGATCGAGATGGCGCTTGAGTTTGTCACAGCCGTCGGCCGTAAGCGCCCCGCC
>JAGWSE010000255.1 GCA_028869395.1 Alphaproteobacteria bacterium
ACCGTCCGGGCTGAGGTTCATGTTGTGGTTGTACATAGACAGCGGCGTCGGGATGATCCGCTCCACCTTGCCCGTGCGCGCGTCGATCACGCGATGGAAGTTCTTCAGGTCGGAGCCGACGACCAGGTGCAGGCCGTCCGGCGTGACCTCGCCGCGCTCGCAGCACGTTCCGGGCTCGTAGGCGTTGTCCCAGACCACCTTCTCGGTGAGCAGGTCGATGGCGATCAGGTGTCCGCGCGTCGACACATAGATCATGTTGGTGACCGGATCGGTCATCATCGCGGAAATGGATTCGTGGGGGAGGGGCGCGGGTTCCCATTCGAAGGGGATGCGCTTGACGAACCTGTAGTCGTGCTTGGCGTCGAGCACGACGACCGAGCCCGGCACGGCCGCGTAGATCAGTTCCTTCGCGCCGAGATTGAAACCGCGTCCTGGGCCTTCGAGCCGCGGATCGGACTCCCCGGCCCGGCGATAGGGGTGCTCGGGTGTGTCGCGCGCCTCCTGGGCGGTGATGCACTGGCGAGCGCCATCCAGCACGCCGTGACAGGGGACGCCGTTGGCGTCGAGCGGAAGCTTCGATCCCTGCGCCTGGGCCGGCGCGGTCAACAGCGAAAGTGCGGCGACCGAAGCAGCCGCAGCCAAGGCGTTTTTCAGTTTCAAGGGCGTCCCCCAATGCTGCACAAAGGCCTTCCCGGCCTCTTTTCGACCGTCCTGGCGAACGGTGACCGCGCCGCGCCCGATCGGGGATTTTTGGCGGCGAGTGCCATCTTTTGGGACGGTTTCGCGATTTGTGGGACGACGCGTCGAGACTGTCAAGGTCGCGCCAATGCCTTGGCTGGGCGGCCGTCACGCTTCTCGCAAGGAGTGAGAGCCGCGTCCCGCTGGCGGGCGCGGCTGTCCCACGCTAGCTTCCCTCCATGAGGTGAGCCATGGCCATGACGGTCGAGCCGAGGGTCCGGAAGGGGCCCGTGGTGCGCAATGCGGTAGGTCGAGACGGCGGGTTCCGGCGCATCGGGGTGAAGCGACTGACGCCGGTGATCGGGGCGGAGATCGATGGGGTCGACCTGCGAGGCCCGCTCGGGCCCGAGGTGGTGGAGGAGCTGCGCCAGGCGCTTGCCGACAACCTGGTGATCTTCTTCCGTGACCAGGCGATCACGCCCGAGCAACACGTGGCGTTCGGCCGCCTCTGGGGCGATCTGCACGCCCACCCAGCTGCGCCGCACGAGCCGGCCCACCCGGAGCTGATGATCATCGCCGCCGATGAAAACTCGGTGCGCGCGAACGGCGAGGGCTGGCACACTGACGTCTCCTGCGATCCCGAGCCGCCGATGGGCTCGATCCTGCACATCGTCGAGTGCCCGCCGGAAGGCGGCGACACCCTCTTCGCCAACATGTACGCCGCCTATGATGCGCTCTCCGACCGGATGAAGGCGCACGTGGACGGGCTCGAGGCGGTGCACGACGGCGAGCACGTCTACCGCGGCCTTTATGCGAACCTCGGCGTTGACGACAAGCCGAGCTATCCGAAGGCGCGCCACCCGATCGTGCGAACCCATCCATGGACTGGCCGCAAATGCCTCTATGTGAACCAGGGCTTCACGACCCATATCCTGGGCGTGCCGCGGGAGGAAAGCCAAGCGCTGCTGGCCTATCTCTACGCCCACATGGCCCAGCCCTTGTTCCAACGCCGCTTCCGGTGGAGCCCGAACGCGATCGCCTTCTGGGACAACCGGTGCGCACAGCACCAGGCGATGTGGGATTACTGGCCGCATCGCCGCTTCGGCCACCGCGTGACGGTAAAGGGTGAGCGGCCGGTCTGACGAACCTTCGGCGGCCGAAAGCCGCAATCTGGCCTTCATCTGTGTCCGAAAACCGCGAGACTTCGCGACGGGCAGCGCGCACCTTGCGGCCATGGATATGGACTTCGAAGCCTGCCGGCGCGCCTTCGTGACCCGGGACCCCCGTTTCGACGGTCGGGTCTTCGCGGGCGTGAAGACCACCGGCGTCTACTGCCGGCCGATCTGCCCCGCGCGGACGCCGAAGGCGGAGAACATGGTGTTCTTTCCGAGCGCGGCGGCGGCCCAGGCGGCGGGGTTCCGGCCCTGCCTGCGTTGCCGGCCCGAAGCCTCGCCCGACCTCGGCGCATGGCGCGGGACCTCCAACACGGTGTCGCGGGCGCTGGCGCTGATCGAGGCGGGCGCCCTGGACGGCGGCGACGTGGACGCGCTGGCCGGCCGGCTCGGCGTCGGCGAGCGGCAGCTGAGGAGGCTGTTCCGCCAGCACCTCGGCGCGGCGCCGGTGACCGTCGCCCAGACCCGCCGCGTGCTGCTCGCCAAGCAGCTCATCCAGGAGACGCGCCTGCCGATGGCTGAGGTCGCGCTGGCGGCGGGCTTCGGCAGCGTGCGGCGGTTCAACGAGACGTTCCAGGCGCTGTTCGGCCGCCCGCCCGGCGAGCTTCGGCGGCTGAGCGGCGAGGCGAGCGCCGCCACGGCCGGGGTCGCCGTGCGGCTGCCCTACAAGGCGCCCTACGATTGGGAGGCCATGATCGGCTTCCTGACGGCGCGGGCCATCCCGGGCGTGGAGTGCGTCTCGCCGCGGCGCTATGGGCGGACGCTGTCGGTCGACGGCGCGGCCGGCGTCGTCGTCGTCACACCGGGGGAGGGCGACTTCCTGCGCGCCGAAATCCGGTTCCCGAGGCTGCAGGCGCTGCCGGCGGTCATCGCGCGCATAAGGCGGGTGTTCGACCTGACGGCCGATCCCGGCCTGATCGGGGCGCACCTGTCGCAGGACGCGCGCCTCGCCCCGCTGGTCGCCGCGCGCCCGGGGCTGCGGGCGCCGGGCGCCTGGGACGGCTTCGAGCTGGCGGTGCGCGCGATACTCGGTCAGCAGATCACCGTGACCGCCGCGCGCAACCTCGCCGCCAAGCTGGTGGCGAGCCATGGAGAGCCGCTCGAGGATCCCGCGGCGGCGGCGCTTGGGCTGTCGCGCGTCTTCCCGGGCCCGGAGCGGCTGATCGGACAGGACATCGCGGCGCTTGGCATGCCGCGGGCCCGTGGCGCGGCGCTGGAGGCGCTGGCGCGGAGGGTGGCGGCCGACCCGGCGATCTTCACCCCGCGGGCGGACCTCGAGAGCGCCATCGAGGCGCTCTCCGCCCTGCCGGGCGTCGGCCCATGGACGGCGCAGTACATCGCGCTGCGCGAACTGCGCGAACCGGACGCCTTCCCGCACGCCGACATCGGTCTCCTGAGGGCGATGGAGACGCCGGACGGGACTCGTCCGAGCCCCGAAGCCCTGTTGGCGACCAGCCAGGCGTGGCGGCCCTGGCGCGCCTACGCCGCACAGCATCTGTGGGCGGCCGACTCCTCCGCCCAGCCGCAACCCAAGAGGACCCGGACCCATGATCGACGCGCAGCCTGAAACCCTCATCCTGGACCGGCTTGCGACCCCGATCGGCGCGGCGCTGATCGTCACCGACGGGGCCGGTCGCGTGCGGGCCTTCAACTGGACCGATTACGAGGCGCGGATGCGGGCCTGGATCGTCCGGCGCTATCCGGACGCGGACCTCCGGGAGGGCGGAGGCGCGGCGGCGGAGGCGTTCCAGGCCTATTTCGAGGGCGAGCTTGCGGCCCTGGACAATCTGGCCTGGCGCGCGGCGGGGACGCCGTTCCAGATCAAGGTCTGGGAGGCGCTGCGCACGATCCCGTGCGGCGGGACGCTGAGCTACGCAGGCCTGGCCGAACAGATCGGAAAGCCCTCCGCGGTGCGGGCGGTGGGCCTGGCCAACGGCGCCAACCCGATCAGCGTGCTGGCGCCGTGCCACCGGGTGATCGGCGCCGACGGCTCGCTCACCGGCTACGGCGGCGGGCTGGCGCGCAAGCGCTGGTTGCTCGCCCACGAGGGGGCGAGCTTCCGCGAGCGACTGGCCGCCTGAGGCCGTCTCAGGCCTTCAGTTCGGCGAGGGCGTCGGCTCCGACCGGATCGGCCGCTTCGGTCTCGGCGGCCTCGCTCTCGGCGATCGTGCGGACGAGCTCGAGCACCTTGCGGCGCAGGGCCTGGCGACGGACCTTGGGGAAGGTCGCGGCGAGCTCGAGCCCCTCGGGGGTGAGCAGGAACTGCTGGGCGCTGGCGCCGATGAAGGCGCGGGCGGAATCGTCGGCCTCGTCTTCGAGCCCTTCGTAGAAGTAGGCGACGTTCGTCTTGAGGGCGCGGGCGATCTCCCACAGCTTCGAGGCGCTGACGCGGTTCGCGCCGCGCTCGTACTTCTGGACCTGCTGGAAGGTCAGGCCGAGCGCGTCGGCCAGTTTTTCCTGACTGATACCCAGCGCCTTGCGCCGCATCCGGATGTGGAGGCCCACGTGCCGGTCGACGGGGTGGGGCGCATCGGCGTCCCGCTCCGCGGCGACGGCGCCGAGCGCCGAGGGAAAGTCCTTGAGGGAAGCGCCGTTCATCTGGGCCGTGCTCCAAGTTGAAATCGACCGCGGCGCATGGCTCCGAACGAGCTCTTCATGGCGGGCGCCGCCGTCTCCGATGAGCCTGGAGTACGGCGAAGCTGCGTCCGGGTTGAAGACGAGACCTACTCAATTTGGGGTTTAGAAAATTCGTGCGGCTCCCAGCCGCAGCGGCCCTCAGGCGGCGCCGCGAAGGGGCGGCGACAATCGATCCCACTCGGCCAGGACCCCAAGCTGACCAAGCCCGGCGTACATCCGCATGAGATCGGCGTGGCTGTCTTTCATGATCTTCAAGGCGGCCGGTCGGGCCAGCACCGCGGCCGGCGCGATCAGCCCCTTCGGCGTGCGCCGCAGGCGACCTGCCTCCACGAGTTCGGCGGCGTAGCGGC
>JAGWSE010000256.1 GCA_028869395.1 Alphaproteobacteria bacterium
GCATGGGCGCGCCCGGGCGGCGTGAAGTCGGCCATGGTAAGCTTGCCTGGCGGGCGATCCGTCCGATGCTGCCGAGCGTCGAGGACTTCCCCTACACGCTTCGTCTGGTCTCGGAGATCTTCGAGTCCAACGGTTCGTCGTCGATGGCCTCGGTCTGCGGCTCGTCGCTGGCCCTGATGGACGCCGGCGTGCCCTTGAAGAAGCCGGTCTCCGGCATCGCCATGGGCCTGATCCTCGAGAAGGACGGCTTCGCCGTGCTATCCGACATCCTGGGCGACGAAGACCACCTCGGCGACATGGATTTCAAGGTGGCCGGCACGCACGAGGGCATCACCTCGCTGCAGATGGACATCAAGATCGCCGGCATCACCGAGGAGATCATGCGTCAGGCCCTCGCCCAGGCGAAGGACGGCCGCGAGCACATCCTCGGCGAAATGGCCAAGGCCATGGAGGCGCCGCGCGCGCACCTCGGCGAGCACGCGCCGAAGATCGAGACGATGAAGATCCCGGTGGACAAGATCCGCGAGGTCATCGGCTCCGGCGGAAAGGTGATCCGGGAGATCGTCGAGAAGACGGGCGCCAAGATCGACATCGGCGAGGACGGCACCATCAAGATCGCCGCTTCCGAGCAGACGAAGATCGACGCCGCCCGCGACTGGATCAAGTCCATCGCCTCGGAGCCCGAGGTTGGCCAGATCTACACCGGCAAGGTGGTGAAGATCGTGGACTTTGGCGCCTTCGTGAACTTCTTCGGCGCGAAGGATGGCCTGGTGCACGTCAGCCAGATCGCCAACGAGCGCGTCAACAAGGTCTCCGACGTCCTGCAGGAGGGCCAGTCCGTGAAGGTCAAGCTCCTGGGCTTCGACGATCGCGGCAAGACCCGCCTTTCCATGAAGGTCGTCGACCAGGAGACTGGCGAGGACCTCTCGAAGAAGGACGAGAAGGCTGAGGAGCGCGAGGAGGCATAAGCCCTCCGCATACTCTGAAAGTATCGGGGCGGCTGCAGCGATGCAGCCGCCTTTTTCTTGTCCCCACGCCGGAACATACGAAAAGGCCCGCCTGGCGGCGGGCCTTTGCACTCTCTCCAGGACTGAACCCGTTAGCCGCGGAGCTTTCGCATGAGGACCTCGATGTCGCGGGCGATGCTGGCGTCGTCGCCCTTCAGCGACTCGATGCGTCGCACGGCGTGCAGGACGGTGGTGTGGTCACGTCCGCCGAAGCGCCGGCCAATGTCGGGCAGGCTGCGCGTGGTGACTTGCTTGGCCAGCCACATCGCCACCTGACGAGGGCGCGCGACGGCGCGGGCGCGGCGCTCGGAGATCAGGTCGGCCTGCTTGAGGCTGTAGTGCTCGGCGACGATCTTCTGGATCATGTCCACCGTCACCCGGCGCTCATTGCACGACAGGTGCGGCCGCAAGATGGATTGCGCTTCATCCAGCGTCAGCGTTGCGACCTGCGAGCCCACACGGGCGACGAGGGTGTTCAGCGCGCCTTCCAGCTCGCGCACGCTGTCGGTGAAGCGGTCTGCCAGGAACTGCAGCACCTCCGGCCGGGCCACCGCCCGGAAGCCCCCCTGGCGGGCCAGGGTTTCGAGCTTGCGCTCCAGGATGCCCATGCGCAGGTTGCGGTCGGCCGGCTCGATGCCGCAGACCAGGCCCGCCTGCAGGTGCGAGCGCAGGCGCGGCTCCATTTCCGAGATCTCGGTGGGAGAGCGGTCGGCGGTCATCACCACCCGGCGGCCCTCGCCGACAAGCTCGGTGAGCGTGTGGAAAAGCTCTTCCTGAGTGGTGGGCTTGCCGGCCACGAAGTGGACATCGTCGATCAGCAGCAGGTCGGCGTTGCGCAGCTCTTCCTTGAAGGCCGCGGTCTGCCTGTCCTGGAGCGCCTTTACGAAGGTGGAGGTGAACCGCTCGGCCGAGAGGTATACGACCCGCTTCTGCGGCTCCGTCCGCATGGCCTCCCACGCGAGCGCGTTCAGCAGGTGCGTCTTGCCGAAACCGTAGGGGCCATGGAAGAGCACCGGGTTGAAGTGGCCGTCGGCCCACGAGGCCACGCGACGTGCGACGGCGAAAGCGAACTCGTTCGCCGGACCGGCCACGAAGGTCTCGAACGTGAAGCGCTCCTGCAGGCCGAACAGACGGCCCTGGCGGGCCGCCACGGGGGCAACCTCCGCCTCGACCTCGAAGACCGCCGGCGCGGTCGCCACGGCCGCCCCGACGGCGTTGGCCGCCATCGGCGCCGCCATCAGGGGCGGAGCCACTGCGCCCATGGATTCCACCTCCATGCGCGACTTCAGATCGAGCCGGCGGTCGAGCGGATCGTACTGCGCCCAAAGCTCTCCGATGCGCCGCCACGCATGGCGGCGAATCCAGTCGCGCGCGACGCCGGTCGCGGCCACAAGGCAGACGTCCTCGCCCGCTTCACGGAGCGACGCCTGACCCAGCCAGGAACCGAACGTCGCCTCGCCCAATTCGTGCTTGAGAACCTGGCATGTCTTCGTCCACACGGCCGCAGCCGGCGCATTCGCCATAGCCCCCGCAGCCCCCCCGCTCATCATCCTTCGCCAACCCCAAATCGAACCCGCCCACCGGTCCAAGGCCATGGCCCCGGCCAGCTTTTCTTAAGACAAACAGACGCTTACCCGGCGGCTTGAGTGTGCCGCCAGCGCCCGGTGCAACCCCGGGGTCCCGTCTAAGACGCCTGTAAGGAGGTTGAGACTAGTCGGGGGGACATGCCGGTCAACGGGGATTCTTCGCCCCCCGGTTTGATATTTTCGTTGACTCGCCAAGAGCCCTTTTGCGCCAAGGGAAACCTCGCCTTGGGATAGGTTCGAGTGGGAGATTTCGCCGCAGCGAGCGCCGATTTTTGAGGCGCCTTCGGACAACAAAAAGGGCGCTCCGGAGAGCGCCCTTTCGCATCCTGAGGTCGGCTCGACTGCGACGGTTTCGGTCCGTCGCCTGGCGAGGCTCAGGCCGCCGACAGCTTCTTCAGCTGGGCGGCCAGGCGGGACACTTTCCGCGAGCCGGTGTTCTTATGGATCACACCCTTTGAGACGGCGCGCATCACTTCCGACTGGGCCTCCACGAACGCGGCCTTGGCCTTGGCGACGTCGCCGGCGGTGACCGCTTCCTCGAAGGTGCGCAGGAAGGTGCGCACGCGAGAGCGGCGAGATTTGTTGACTTCGGTGCGGCGGGCGATCTTGCGGACCGCCTTCTTGGCGCCGGGCGTGTTGGCCATCGTTCAGAGCTCTTCACAAAAACGGACGCGCCCGGGGCCGCCGGGCGTGAAAATCGGAGGCGCGGATATACGGGACAGGAACGGTGGGGTCAATGCCGCGCGCGCCCTTGCCGCGCCTATTTGCCCGTGAACTTCGGCGGCCGCTTCTCGACGAACGCGGACATGCCTTCCTTCTGGTCCTCAAAGGCGAACAGGGAATGGAAAAGCCGCCGCTCCATGGCCACGCCGGTCGAGAGCGTCGTCTCGTAGGCGGCGTTGACCAGTTCCTTGTTCATCATCACCGCGAGCGGCGACTGCGAGGCGATCTTCTTCGCGGCGCCCAGCGCCTCCTCCATCAGCTTGTCGGCAGGGACCACGCGGGAGACGAGGCCGGCGCGCTCGGCTTCGGCGGCGTCCATCATGCGGGCGGTCAGCACCATGTCCATCGCCTTCGACTTGCCCACGAAGCGCGTCAGCCGCTGGGTGCCGCCGATGCCGGGCATGACGCCCAGATTGATCTCGGGCTGGCCGAATTTCGCAGTGTCGGCCGCTATGATGAAGTCGCAGAGCATGGCGATCTCGCAACCGCCGCCCAGCGCGTATCCCGACACCGCGGCGATGATCGGTTTGCGGAAATGCTCGAGCCGGCGCGCGGCCGCCGTGAAGAAGTCGAGGCTGAACATCTGAGCGTAGGTCTTGTCCGACATTTCCTTGATGTCGGCGCCGGCGGCGAACGCCCGCTCCGAGCCGGTCAGCACGACGCAGCGGACTGCATCGTCCGCTTCGGCGGCGTCCAGCGCCTGAGAGAGGTCGCTCAGGAGACGGCTGTTGAGCGCGTTGAGCGCCTCGGGCCTGTTGAGGCGGACGACGGTCACCCCGTCCCGGATTTCGACGAGAAGCGTCTCGAAGCTCATGGCGCGCTCCTGAGTGGAAGGGAACGGCAGGCGCTTAAGGCCCCTGCACGGAATAGCCAAGCGCCCTCAGCCTCGCGGGCAGTCCACCGGGGCCGACCAGGTGGCCGACGCCCACGACCACGACGGTGCGCCCCTTGCCGGCGAGACGCGCCCGGAGGATCTTGATCCAGCGGGCGTTCCGATCGATGACCAAGCGGCGGTACAGGTCAGGCGACACCTTGCGGAGCGGTTGCAGCGCCTCCCGGTCGAGCTTCGCCACATCACCGTTCATCCAGGCGCGGAGAAGCTGGTCGTATTCATCAGGTTCTTCTTCGAGCTCCTTGAGCGTCTCGTCGAGCGAGGCCACCTGGTCGGGAAGCGCTGTGTCGTTGAAGATGTCGAGCTGCTCGGCCGGGGTCTCGAACGCCCGCCTCTCAGCGCTGGGAGGCGCCTGAGCGGCGATGACGTGCTCGGGGCCGAACGCCATGTCGGCGCCCGCCTTCTTGTAGGACGCGTCTCCCAGGGCGACCTCGGCAAGCCAGGGCTTCAGCCGATCGAGCAGTCCCGGCGAAAGGTCGTAGACCTGCGCAACGCGGGCCAGGCGCGCGGCGTCGGCCGGCGGGAGAAGTCGGAAGAGCGACTGGTCTGGCGGAAGCACGCCGAGCTGAGCGGCGAGCTTGGTGGTGTCCGCCTCGGTGGCGGCGTCCATCGGCAGCTCGAACCAGATGTCATCGGCGTGAGCGATCGCCCGCCGGAGCGCGGGCGGCTCCCACTTCAGGCCGGGCGGAAGAAGATGGACCGAGCCGAAGAGGACGATCTGCGAGTCCCTGTCCTTCACGACCCACATGGGCGGTTCGGCCAAGGCCGTGCGCGGGAGTGCGAGCGAAACGGCAAGTCCGAAGGCTATGAGCAGACTGCGGAAACCGCGGCTCATTTCTGACAGACCGGGCAATAGAAGGTTGAACGGCCTGCCTGGGGGCGGCGCGCGATCACGCCCGTGCAACCTGCGTGGGGACAGGGGCGTCCTTCGCGGTCGTAGACGCGGAAGCTGTGCTGGAAGTA
>JAGWSE010000257.1 GCA_028869395.1 Alphaproteobacteria bacterium
CGGCGGCGCGTGCGCACCGATGCTGCGATGCAACGTGAGCGGAGGGCACAATGGAGCTTCGCGCCACCTTCGACACCGTCGCGGATGTCTACGACGCCGTCCGACCGGGATATCCGGACGCCCTGTTCGAGGACATCGGCCGGATCACGGGCCTGGAAGCGGGCGCCACGGTCCTTGAGGTGGGCTGCGGATCCGGTCAGGCGACGGAAGGCCTCGCCCATCGCGGCTGGAAGGTGACAGCACTCGATCCCGGCCCCGCCCTGATCGCGGCGGCGGAGCGGCGGCTCAGGAGCCGCTCGGAGGTCGAATTCATCACCGCTCCATTCGAAGCCTGGACGCCGCCGGCGCGACGCTTCGATCTGATCGCCTCCGCGCAGGCCTGGCATTGGGTCCCTCCTGTCGCCGCATTCGCCAACGCCAGGCGCGCGCTGAAGCCCGGCGGCTGGCTCGCCATTTTCGGCAACTGTCCGGTTGGCGCGCCGCCTGATTTCCTCGAGGCGCTCGAGAGGGTCTCCATCACCCGCGGCGTCGACCTGACCGCGCCACCGCCGGAGAGCTGGTATCTGCCGCAAGGGCCGGTCGCGGGGCTTGTCGAAGCCGCCGGCGGGTTCTCAGCCGCCCTCCAGCGCGGTTATCCGTGGACCTGGCGCCACACGACCCGAAGCTACGTGGACTTCCTGACGAGCCGGTCCGACGTCCAGATCCTGCCCGAGGCTCTGCGGGAGGCCCTGATCACCGACCTCGCCGAGATTGTCGAGGCGCGTGGCGGGAGCCTCGATATCGACTACGAAGCCCGCCTTTATCTGTCGCATCTGGAGTGAGTTCCCCATTATCCGGAAGGCCGCCCAGCCTGTGAGTTGAATTCACATGCCCAAACGCCGTCACCTGCCGCTCACCGCCCTCAGGGCCTTCGAGGCCTTCGCCCGGCACGGCCGGATGAGCCTCGCCGCCGACGAGCTCTGCGTCACGCACGGGGCGGTCAGCCGGCAGGTGCGCGGCCTGGAGCGCTTGAGCGGCGTGCGCCTGACGCAAGGGCCTCGCAACAACCTGCAGCTCACCGATGCAGGCCAGAGGCTCGCCCGCTCGCTCGGCGCCACTTTCGACGAGATGGAGCGCACCTTCCTGGAGGTGACCGGCGCGGCGGAACGCGAGCTGCACATAAGCTGCGTCGGCACGCTCGCCATGAAGTGGCTCATCCCGCGGCTGCCCGCCTTCCACGCCAGAAGGCCCGAGCTCAGCGTCCGCGTGACCGAGGATTACCGGCCGGTCGACTTCGCACGCGAGCCTTTCGACGCCGCAATCCGGCTTTCGGAGGCCGCGACAGTGGACGGCGGCGCAGTGATCCCCTTTCTCGACAACTTCCACGGGCCGGTGCTCGCCCCCGCCTTGCTGGCCGCCGGCGTCAGCTTGGGCGAACTCGGCGCGCTGCCGCGGCTTCACACCCGCCCCCATCCCCAGGCCTGGGCCGAGTGGGCGGGCCATGCCCACGTCCTCCTGCCGGAAGCTGCCGAACATCGGGAGTACGAGCATATCTTCTACATGCTGGAAGCCGCCGCGGCCGGGCTGGGCGTCGGCGTCACGCCCTGGATCTACGTGGCCGGCGAGATCGCCGCGGGCCGCCTCGCCGCTCCCTTCGGCTTCCTGCGCACGCCTGCGCGCTTCCAGCTGATCGTGCCCGAACAGGCGCCCAAGCGGGGTCTCGCCCATTTTCGCGACTGGCTGCTCGAGGAAGCAGCCACCGCGCCGCCGCCGCCCGAGATGGCCATGGTGGGGGCCTGATACATCGACGTTCGTGGGTTCCGGGCCTGTGCTGCGCAGGCCGCCTTGCGCACGGCCCCCTCGACAGAAACGGTACGAGAGTCCCCTAGGAGACCAGCCGCTTCAGCGCGGTCTGCATCGCGCGGACGGCGGAGGCCCCGCGGGGGCGTCGCCGCAGAGCGCGCGGCAGCGGCGCCGGCGCCTCCTTGTCGGCGCGCGGCAGGGCGAGGTGCTTGCTGATCTCGGCCAGCAGCCACAGAACATCCTGCGCGGCTTCGCTGGTCAGGTCCCACTCCGTCACGCCGCAGTTGCTGGCGAAGGCGTGCTGGTAGGCGATGCGGTTGCGTAGCACGGACTTGGCCACCGGCAGCTTGCCGAACCTCAGGCGCTGGATCGCGTCGGTGACGACGGGATTCTCCTCGCCATTGCGCTTGGGCGGGCACTGGTTGAGCACGACCAGCCCGGGCGCGCCGGTGCGCTGTATGAGCGCAATGGTGTCCCTGACGGCGGCAAGGTCCAGGAACGACGGACGCGTGACCGCCAGGACGAGGTCCGAACGCAGCATGCACTGGACGATCTCGGACTCGGGATGCGCCGGCGTGTCGATCACCAGCAGGTCGCAGCCGTTGCGGATCAGGGTCTGCTGCAGGACCCAGAGCTTTCCGGAATTCGTCTCGATCAGCATCGAGTCGGCTTCGGCCCGCGACCGGAGGATCTCCGTCGAGGAGCGCAGCGGGTCCATGTCGGCCAGCACGACCTTGAGGCCCGCCTGCCTGGCGGCCATCGCCAGGCTCACCGACACTGTGGTCTTGCCCGCCCCGCCCTTGCGGGAATTCACGGTAATGGTCTTCACAGGCGATCCCCGTCCCTTCAGCCAGGGATAGCCGAATCATGGTTTCCGACCTCTTAGCGCGCGCCCCGGTTGCAGGGGCCGCGAGACGCTCTTGAGCCCGGCCGCGCTTCCGGCTCTAAGGGGGCGGCCGAGCGCGGTCACAGGGGGAAATCGAGATGTCGGTGGAAGCGGCGGAGCGTCCGCGGGTGGAGCTCACCTGGCGTGGCGTGATCCTGGGGATCCTGATCACCTTCGTCTTCACCGCCGCGAACGTGTTCCTGGGCCTCAAGGTCGCGCTGACCTTCGCGACCTCCATCCCCGCGGCGGTGATCTCCATGGCCCTGCTCAGGGCCTTCAAGAACTCCACCATCGTCGAGAACAACATCGTCCAGACGGTCGCCTCGGCCGCCGGGGCCATGGCTTCCGTGGTCTTCGTCCTGCCGGGTCTCGTGATGATCGGCGCCTGGACCGGCTTCCCGTTCTGGGTGACCTTCGGGATCTGCGTGCTCGGGGGGGTCCTGGGGGTGATGTACACAATCCCCCTGCGCCGGGCGCTGGTGACCACCTCCGACCTGCCCTACCCGGAGGGCGTCGCCGCCGCCCAGGTGCTCATCGTGGGCTCGGGTGAACATGGCGACAGCCCGCAGGCCGAGAGCGACAGCCGGCTCGGCCTGTTCGCCATCAGCCTGGGCGCAATCGCCGGCGCCGTCTTCGCCCTGATGACCGCAACCCGCGTTTTCGCGGGCGAGGTCTCGCGCTACTTCCGCACGCCCAACGGCGGAGCCACCGGTCTCGGCGCCCAGATGTCTCTGGCGCTCCTCGGCGCCGGACACCTGATGGGCGTGGCCGTCGGCGCGGCCATGCTGGTGGGCCTGGCGATCGCCTGGGGCGTCGCCGTACCGCTGCTCACCGCCGCGGCGCCGGCCGCGGGCGCCGCCGCCGACTGGGCGCAGAACGTCTGGGGACAGCAGGTCCGCTTCATCGGCGCAGGCGCCATCGGCGTGGCGGCGATCTGGACCCTGGCCAAGCTCGCCGTGCCGCTCTGGACGGGGGTCATGGGCGCGCTCGCCGCCGAACGTCGCCGTCGCGCCGGCGAAGGGGGCGAGCTCGCCATCACCGAGCGCGACATCCCGATCGGCGTGATGGCCATGGTCTCGATGATCTGCCTGGTGCCGATCGGCGTGCTGCTGGCCGTCTTCCTCGCCGGCGGGCCGCTGGGCGCGCTGATGATCCCGCTGACCATCGCCGGCGTCATCTACATCGCCATCGCGGGTTTCGCGGTCGCCGCCGTCTGCGGCTACATGGCGGGCCTGATCGGCTCGTCCAACTCGCCGGTCTCGGGCATGGCCATCCTGTCGGTGCTGGGCGCGGCCCTGCTGGTCGCCGCCATCGGCCTGCCGGTGCTGAAGGGCGGGGACGTCAAGCCGCTGATCGCCTTCGCCCTCCTCGTCACCAGCGTGCTGATCGCCGTGGCCGTGAGCGCCAATGACAACCTGCAGGACCTGAAGACCGGACAGCTGGTCGACGCTACGCCCTGGAAGCAGCAGGCCGCCCTGGTGATCGGCGTGATCGCCGGCTCCGCGGTCATCCCCTTCATCCTGAACCTGCTCAACAAGGCTTACGGTTTCGCGGGATCGCCGATCCACGGCATCGCCGGCACACCGCTGGCCGCTCCACAGGCCACGCTCATCACCACCATCGCCTCAGGCGTGGTCGGTGGGAACCTGCAGTGGGGCCTGATCGGCATCGGGGGCGCGATCGGCGCGGCGCTGGTGATCGTCGACGAGCTTCTGCGCCGCTCGGGCCGCTACAGCCTGCCGCCGCTCGGCGCGGCCCTGGCTCTCTACCTGCCCTCGAGCGTGACCGTTCCCGTGATCGTCGGCGCCTTCGCGGGCTGGTTCTACGAGCGCGCCGTCGAGCGCCGGCCCAACCCCGAGGCCGCCAAGCGGCTCGGCGTCCTGCTGGTGTCCGGCTACATCGTGGGCGACTCGCTGCTCAACGTGGCCCACGCCGCCCTGATCGTGGCGACTGGCAAGGGGGCGCCGCTGGCGCTCGTGCCCGAAACCTTCGGCCCCGCCGCGCCCCTGGCGCTCGCCACCTACGCCCTGGTCGCCGCCGCCCTCTACGTCTGGGCCGCCCGCCGCGCCGCGCACGCCTAGCCTGGGCCGCCGGATAGCCCTGCTGCCACCGTGGTGTCAGCAGGCCGGGCGCCCCGGCACGAGCCCGCTTGTTCGCTTTGCGTTCCGATGTAATCTGACTTGCAAGTCCCTACATAGGAGCGTTCACAAAAGAGAGTTCGCTCGAACGCCTACCAGGCGCCCGTCGGGGACCTTGGGCGGGCGACAGCGTGTTTCCGGGGCATCATGGCCGACCAGCAGAACCTGATCCGCGTGCGTGGCGCGCGCGAGCACAACCTCAAGGACGTCAGCGTGGACATCCCGCGCGGGCAGCTGGTGGTGCTCACCGGGCTCTCCGGTTCGGGCAAGAGCTCGCTCGCCTTCGACACCATCTACGCCGAGGGCCAGCGCCGCTACGTCGAGAGCCTCTCGGC
>JAGWSE010000258.1 GCA_028869395.1 Alphaproteobacteria bacterium
CAGACCGTCATGCCGCGCTATGCGGACCTGACGACGCGGTGGGACGTGGTCAACGAGCCGATCGCCGAGGACCATGGCGTGGATGGGTTGAGGGCCAGCCCGTTCCTGGCGGCCTTCGGGCCAGACTACATCCGGCGCGCCCTTGAGACGGCCCGCGCCGCCGCGCCACACGCCAAGCTCGCCATCAACGACTTCGGCTTCGAGCGCGACACGCCGATCGACGAGGTGCGACGGCGACGCCTTCTTCGCCTGCTGGGCGACCTTATCAAGACCGGTGCGCCGCTCGACATCGTGGGCCTGGAATCGCACCTCGACCTGGGCGTGAAACGCCTGCCGGCCGAGCGGCTCGCCGCCTTCCTGCGGGAGATCGCCGCGCGCGGGCTGGCGATCCACGTCACCGAACTTGACGTCAAGGAGGCGGACTACCCGCTGCCCGCAGCCAGGCGCGACGAGCGGGTGGCGCGGGCGGTGAAGGGCTATCTCGAGGTCGTGCTGGCGCAGCCGGCGACCCGCAGCGTGACCACCTGGGGGCTCACCGACCGCTATTCGTGGCTGGAGGTGACGCCCGCCGACCTGGCGCGCTTCCCCAACGACTGGAAGGACGGATCAAGTCCCGGTCTCAACCGTGGGCTGCCGCTGGATTCCGACCTGCGGCCGAAACCGATGCGCCAGGCGCTGATCGAGGCGTTCGCCGCCGCAGCCCGCAAAACGACATCGCGGCCTATCATCTGATGCATTCCGGCCCCACCGCGCATGCCACGACTGTGCCTGCAACCCGGCGCGCACCGGTGCCCCCCACGACCGGCGCGCCGAGGAAGAGGAAGGCGCGGGCATGCGCGGAAGCGTCCACACCGTAATCCGCTGGCTCGGCCTGGCCATGGTCGGCGGCGTCGCACTTTCGGCGACGCCGGGCGTCGCGGCCCCCCGCCCCACTGTGTTTGGTGGCGGGGTCCTCGCTCGCGATGACAGCGGCTACCTGGGCGCGACGGTCCCGTTCGTCTCGCTCGGCGCAGCCAGCAGCCTGGCGGTGCGGGCCACGATTTCGGCGAGCCGCTACGCCTACACCTCCGACACCCTCGGACGCATCGACGGCCGCGAGACGCGCGGCGACGTCTCGCTGCTCTACCAGCTCGCCTATCCCGACGCCTACATCGACGCGGGGGTCGGCGTGCGGCTGGTCCACACCGGGCTGTCGCCGAACGATCAGGGCAACTCGCGCCGCGGGGACGAGACGGAGGCCGTGGCCTCGGTGAGCGGTCAGAGGACCATGCAGGCCTGGCGCGTCGCGGGCTTCGCCTCCTACGGCTTCAAGATCCGCGACTACTACGCGCGCGCGGAACTCACCCGGGCGGTCGCGCCGAAGCTTCGGCTGGGCGGCGAGCTCACGGCCGAAGGGGATCGCACCTACGACCGGGTCCGCTACGGCGCGCTGCTCGCGGTCACCGGCGATCCGAACTGGGAGATCCAGTTTTCCGCCGGGGCGCAGGAGCAGACCCACCGCAGCGGCGGGTATGCCGGGATCGCGTTCCGGCGGAGCTTCTGAGCCACCGCCGCCGGTCCGCCCAGGGCGTCAATTGATAAGGCGTCACCGCGCCCCCGGGGGGCAGACCGGACGCATGGAGCGGTGGGCGCGCCAAAAGAATATCGAGCGGCTCGAGCGCGCGCTGGCGGAGGAGCCGGACCTCGAGCGAAGGCGGGTGATCTGCGACATCCTGCGAGGCGAGCGCGCGCGGCTGGACGAGATTGAACGCAGCGAGGCCGAGGCGAGGCGGCGGCGTTAGCTGGACTGGTGAAGGAAAGCGCGGCGTGCGGTCCCGTTGCACTCCCGATGAATCGTCCTTGGAAGGGCATGGGCTTTCCTTTCGCCCGAGTCGTCGACCGCCCGCGTCGGCCTTTCGGCCCGACCTCGACGACGAGGCCCTGGGCTGGCCGGTGGCCTAAGGCCGCCGCACGCTGACGAGCTCGATCTCACGGCCTTCCGGGTCGAGCACGAAGGCGACGCGCAGGTTTCCCGTGTCGAATGGTTCGCGGTGGCCTGTCGCGCCCTCCGCGAGCGCGTGGGCGTAGGCGGCGTCAACGTCGCGGACGTAGAAGCCCACGGGTCCATAGGCGTCGCCGACCTGCCTGCCGCCGCTCCCGTCCTTGCTCTTGTAGAGGATGACCGTCGCGCCGGTCTCCTGACCGGGCTTGCGCAGCACCTTCTCGATGATCTCCGGTGTCTCGATCGTCTGGCTCGCGACGAGGCCCAGCACCTGTCCGTAGAAGGCGAGCATCGGCTCCAGGTCGCGCACCACCAGCTTCACGAAGGCGAAGGACGCGGACGGGGCCGTCGCCTGGGCGGCCGGCTTCTCGGTGGCGGTTTCGGACATGGCGCTCCTCCTCTGATCGCCTTCGGGCGTCAGCCAGCATGCGCCTCGGGCGGCCGCGTGTCGCCGCCGTTCAGCGCCTTCTGCATGAACACGATGTCGACCCAGCGGCCGTGCTTGAAGCCGAAGCCGCGGCCGAGGCCGGCGGGTTCGAAGCCGAGCGCCCGGTGCAGGCCGATGGAGGCGGCGTTGCCGGAATCGCCGATCACCGCCACGAGCTGTCGCAGGCCCTTCGCCTCGCAGACCGCGATGACCTGCGAGAGCATGGCCCGACCGACGCCTTGGCCCACCGCGTCTGGCGCCACATAGACGCTGTCCTCGGCCGTGTAGCGGTAGGCGGCCCTGGGCCGAAACGGCGAGGCGTAGGCGAAGCCGAGCACGCGGCCTGCCTGCTCCGCAACGAGGTAGGGCAGCGCACGCTCGATCACCGCGAGCCTGCGGCGTTCCATCTCCTCGGCGGACGGCGGCGCCTCTTCGAAGGTGCCGAAGCCGTGCAGCACGTGGTGGCCGTAGATGCCCGCCAGCGCGTCCGCGTCCGCCGCGGTGGCGGCCCTCACGATCATGGCTTTCGCCAGCCCTCCTCCAGCGCCCAGACGGCGAAGGCGTAGTCGAGGGCGATCTCCTTCAGGAAGTCGAACCGGCCCGACGCCCCGCCGTGGCCGGCCTCCATGTTGATCTTGAGCAGGATGGGCGCATCGCCCGCCTGGAATTCGCGCAGCTTCGCCACCCACTTGGCCGGCTCCCAGTAGGTGACGCGCGGGTCCGACAGGCCGCCGGTGGCCAGCACCGGCGGATAGGTCTGGGCGCTGACCTTGTCGTAGGGGCTGTAGGAGGCGATGAGGTCGTAGGCGGCCGCATCCTCGATCGGGTTGCCCCACTCGGGCCACTCCGGCGGGGTGAGCGGCAGGGACGTGTCGCTCATGGTGTTCAGCACGTCGACGAACGGCACGGCGGCGATGATCGCGCCCCACAGGTCGGGGCGGAGATTGGCGACTGCGCCCATCAGCATCCCGCCCGCCGATCCGCCGTAGGCGGCGAGCTTGCCCTTCGTCGCGTACCCTTCGCCGATCAGGTGTTCTGCGCAGGCGATGAAGTCGGTGAAGGTGTTCGGCTTTTTGGCCTTGCGCCCGTCCAGGAACCAGCCCCAGCCCTTGTCCGAGCCGCCGCGGATGTGCGCCGTGGCCCAGATCCAGCCGCGATCCACCAGCGAAAGGTTGCGGATCGAGAAGGCGGGCTCCATCGCGTGCCCGTAGGAGCCGTAGCCGTAGAGCATCACCGGCGCGGAGCCGTCGCGCGGCGCGTCCTTCAACATTAGAAGGGTGATCGGCACCTGCTGGCCGTCGGGGGCGGTCGCGTGCAGGCGGCGTGCGACGTAGCGGTCCGGGTCGTGGCCGGAGGGGATTTCCTGCGTCTTGCGCAGCGCCCGCTCGCGGCTGGCCATGTCGTAGTCGAACCACTGCCGGGGCGTGGTCGGCGACTGGTAGACGAAGCGCGTCCTCGTAGTGACGTACTCGTAGCCGTGATCGAGCGAGAGGGCGTAGGCCTCCTCGTCGAAGGCGACGACGTGCTCCTCGCCGCCCCGCGTGGTGACCACCAGCCGGTCGAGGGCGTTCACCCGCTCGGCGCGGACCAGGTGGTGGGCGTAGGCCGCGAAGCCGGTGATGTAGTGGCCCGGCCGGTGTGGGACCCAGTCGCGCCAGCTGGCTCGCGAGGGGACCGCCACGTCGGAGATGCAGAGCTTGAAGTCGACCGCCCCGTCGTCGTTGGTGCGGATCACCCAGCGGTCGCCCCAGTGGTCCAGCTCGTACTTGATCCCCGTCCGGCGCGGCTCTGCGCAGACCGGGGCGCCGGTGGGATCGCCCGCCGCCAGAAGGTGGATCTCGGTCGTTTCCTGGTTCCCCACGTGGATGACGATGTGGCTGTGGTCGGACGTGACGCCGAGGCCCAGGAACATGCCGTCGTCCAGCTCCTCGTAGACCAGCTCGTCCTCGGCGGCGCCGCCCGGGCCTGTTCTCACGGGCCGGCGGAAGACCTTGGCGGGGCGCGCGCTCTCGTCGCGCCAGATCCAGAAGATCCACTGGCTGTCGGGCGAGAAGGTGAAATCGCCGTAGGCGCTTTCGATCGGGGCCGCGACCTCCTTGCCCGAGGCGAGCTCCTTCACCCGGATGACGTAGTATTCCGAGCCCTGCTCGTCGGCCGCCCAGGCGTAGAGCGCGTGGTCGGGGCTGTGGCTCGCCGCGCCCACGTGGAAATAGGCCTTGCCGCTGGCGAGCGCCTCCTCGTCCAGCAGCAGCTCTTCGGGGCCGTCCCCGCCGCGCGGCCGCCGCACGTGGCGCGGATGCTGCGCGCCGACCTCGTAGCGGACGTAATATTCGAACGGGCCGTCGGGGGCGGGGACGGAGGCGTCGTCCTCCTTGATGCGGCCCTTCATCTCCGCGAAGAGCGCGGCCTGCAAAGGTTCGGTCGGGGCGAGCTGGGCGGCGGTGTAGGCGTTCTCGGCCTCCAGGTGCTCGCGAACGTCCGCGCGCAGGGCCTTGGGGTCGCGCAGCACCTGCTGCCAATTGTCGTCCTTCATCCAGGCGTAGTCGTCCACGCGGAGGCGGCCGAGCTGTTCGATGCGCTTCGGGTCCTTGCGGGCGCGGGGCGGGGCGGGGCGGCTTGCGGGCAGGTCCATGGCCGCTAGATGCCCCCGCCCCGATGCGGGCTCAAGGGCGCGTCTATCCGCGTCGATCGGGCGCACGGACAAGCTGTCACCTTGGCGCGGCCCCTGAGTCGCGCCCACACTCCGCACCGCATCGAGATCGCGCAACGACGCGAAGGGCGTAGCAGTCGGGGAAGAACATGGCGATAGATCTCGCCGTCCAGCTCATGCACGCGACCGTGCAGCTCGAGCAGCCGCTCGGCAACGGCATGCGGACGGTCGGCACCGGGTTCCTGATCTCGGATCCCGGGCCCGACGGCAAGCCGCGCACCGTGCTGGTCACCGCCAACCACGTGCTGGCCGGCATGCCGGGTCAGATCGCCCACATCGGCTACCGGATCGAGAACGCCGACGGCAGCTGGGCCTACTCGCCCCAGCCCCTGGAGATCCGCGACGCCAAGGGCCACGAGCTGTGGACGCACCATCCCTCGCGGGATGTGGCGGCCATGGTGATCAAGGCGCCGGCGGCCTTCGCCCAGGCGGCGATCCCGGCCGGCTACCTGGCCAGCGACGACACCTTCAACAAGTACCAGGTCGAGGCGGGCGACGAGATGATGGCGCTGGGCTTCCCGCAGGGGCTGGCGGCGAACCAGGCGGGGTTCCCGATCCTGCGCTCCGGCCGCGTGGCGTCCTACCCGGTCGCGCCGGCGAAGATCTTCCCGACCTTCCTGCTCGATTTCTCGGTGTTCCCCGGCAATTCGGGTGGGCCGGTGTTCATGACCGACCAGGACCATCGCGCCGACGTGGGCGCCGCCAAGCCCCGGGACCCGGAGTTCATCGCCGGCCTGCTCACCCAGCAGGTGGAGCTCAACAAGCAGCGGCTGGAGATCGGGATCGTCACCCACGCCAAGTACATCCGCGAGACGCTGGCGTTGCTCGACAATCCCGCCGCGCCGACCACCCAGGTGGCGAGCGAGCCGCAATTCCCGGGCGCCAAGGCCGCCTCGGCGCTCGAGGCCGTCGCCCCCGAGGAAGAGCACACGCCCTGAGGGCCGCTCCCCCTGCGCAGGGGGAGCGCCGCTGCGGGGATCAGCTGTAGAGCACCGAGATCGTCTCGGCGACGCAGGCGGGCTTGCTCTCGCCCTCGATCTCGATCGTGCACTCGTTCTTGATCTGCATGCCGCCGGCCTTCGCCTCGACGCCGATCAGCTTCTGGCGCAGGCGCACGCGCTTGCCGACCCGCACCATGTTGATGAAGCGGACCTTGTCCGAGCCGTAGTTGATGCCGCGCGAGACGCCCTTCACGGGCAGCATGCCCTGGCCGAGGAAGGGGATCAGAGACAGGGTGAGATAGCCGTGGGCGATCGGGCCCCCGATCTCGCGCGTGGCGCGCTCGACGTCCACGTGGATCCACTGGTGGTCGCCGGTGGCGTCGGCGAACTTGTTCACCCGGTCCTGCGTGATCTCCAGCCAGTCCGAGACGCCCACTTCCTGGCCCACCAGGCCGGGCAGGTCCTTGATTTCCACCGGGTTCATCGTCTGCTCCTCGTTCTCCAGTCCGGAGGCGAAGCATCTAGCATCTGGCTCGCCCCCGGCAAGCGCGCCCCTACGGAAGCCGCTGTCGCCCTATTCCGTCGGGTTGGGCCGGACTTCGCGGTACCATGCGAGCTGCTCGCTTGTGGCCAGGAGCTTGCCGTCGCGTCGCCAATAGCTTGATCGCTCGTCGGAGGCGCCGTGGCCACCTACGCGGCCTTCGCATTCCACCAGAATGAAGTCGTCGCCAACCTCTTCGATTTCCCGTTCGGTGGCGTGAAGATATGCGGTGAGCGACAGCGTGGTGGTCATGACGGCGCGGCCAAGCGCGTACATGGCGCGCGGGGCCGAGTGATCGGTCATCATGCCGAGCAGAACCTTGTCGAGCGGCCCGCGGCGGGAGCGCACCCAAGCCAGCGACCGCGAGTCGCCGGTGGGCTTTGGCGGGAAGGCTTCGAGGGTGCGTTGCTCGAAGGCCGCGGCGCCGAAGTGCAAGGCGCCCGCGGGCGGGTCGGGGCTGGGCATCGCCTCCGGCGGGGGCGCATCGGGCATCTTCGCGAACGCGAACTTCGGCGTATTCGGCCGCCGCGCCATCGTAACCATGGCGTGGACGCCGACCAGGTCGGATCCGGCGGGCAGGATCTCGACCTCCCAGACGCCCACGGAGCCGCCCTGCCGAAGCCGACGCGTGCGGACTTCGAGCGATCCCGACGGCAGCGCCGCGGCGTAGGTCAGCGTGAGGGAGAGCGGTTCGCCCACGGACTCGGGCTCGGCCTCAACCGCGCGAATGGCCAGCCCGATGGCGTATCCGCCCCAAAGGCCGCCGCCTGGGTTCCTCCATTCCGGTCCGGCCACGGTCGTCCACCGAGCCGGCGCGAGGCGGTCCAGAGGCAGTTCGACGGTTTGCACGCCGACCGATTTAGACAATCCGGGAGCCTTCCTTGCCCCAGTAGGCGTCGCGGATCAGGCGCTTGTAGAGCTTTCCCGTGGGGTGGCGCGGCAGTTCCTGCATGAAGTCGATGACCCGCGGCGTCTTCACGTGGCTGAGGTTCTGGCGGGTGTAGGCCATCAGCTCGGCCCTCAGCGCCTCGTGGTCGGCGCCCCATTGGATGGGCTGAATGACCGCCACCACCTTCTCGCCCATCTCCTCGTCGGGCGCGCCCACCACGGCCGCGTCGGCCACCTTCGGGTGGGTGATCAGCAGGTTCTCGATCTCCTGCGGATAGATGTTCACGCCGCCGGAGATGATCATGAAGCTCTTGCGGTCGGTGAGGTAGAGGTAGCCCTCCTCGTCCACCCAGCCCACGTCGCCCAGCGTCGTCCAGCCGTGCTTGTTGCGCGCCTCGGCGGTCTTCTTCGGGTCGCCGTGGTACTCGAACTGGCCGCCGCCCTCGAAGTAGACGAGGCCCTCGGCGCGCGGCGGCAGGGGCTCGCCGTCCTCATCGCAGATCCGGACCTGGGCGGTGAGGCCGCGCCCCACCGAGCCCTTGTGCGCCAGCCACTCGTGCGAGTTGATGACGCAGATGCCGTTGCCCTCTGTGCCGGCGTAGTACTCGTGGATGATCGGCCCCCACCAGGCGATCATCTGCTCCTTCACCGGCACCGGGCAGGGCGCGGCGGCGTGGAAGACGCCGACCAGCGAGGAGACGTCGTACTTCGCCCGCACCTCCTGCGGCAGCTTCAGCATGCGCACGAAGTGGGTCGGCACCCACTGGGCGGTGGTCGCCTTGTACTGCTGGATGAAGCGCAGCGCGTCCTCGGCGTCGAAGCGCTCCATCATGATCACCGTACCGCCCATGGCCTGGACCGCCATCGACCAGCCCAGGGGGGCCGCGTGATAGAGCGGGGCGGGGGAGAGATAGACGGTGGTCTCCGGGCTCCAGCCGTAGAGCATCTGGCCCAGGCCCGCGAGCGGGTTGGGGGCGTCGAGCGGCGCGTCCGGCACGTGCGCGCGCTTGACCCCTTTGGGCCGCCCCGTCGTGCCGGAGGAATAGAGCATCGCCCCGCCGGCGCTTTCGTCGGCGATGGGGGTGGTCGGGAAGCCCGCCCGGGCCTCCTCGAAGCTGGCGAACGGCGCCTCGGCGCCGCCCACCATGTAGAGCGTCACGCCCGGGATGAGCGGCGCGACGGCGAGCGCGATCTCGGCCAGACCCGCGGAGGAGACGAACACCTTCGCCTCGCAATCCTTGACGATGTACTCGACCTCCCCCGCCGTCAGCTTGGAGGACAGGCAGGTGAAGCGCAGTCCCGAGCGTTGCGCGGCCCAGAGGAGCTCGTAGTAACGCGGGTGGTTCTCGATGAAGAAGGCGACCGCATCGCCCGACTTGAGCCCGAGGCTGCGGAACAGGTGCGCCCCCTGGTTCGATCGGGCCTCCAGCTCGCCATAGGTCACTGTCTCGCCGGAGTAGGCCATGATGTAGGCGGGCTTGTCCGGGTTGGTCCGGGCGTGGATCGACGGATGCATCGCTTGGCTTCGCTCCCACCGCGGCGGAGACCAAGCCCGCCGCTGACTTATCTGTGTTCAGGCGCCATTGCGGGCCTTGACCTACGGTCCGTCAAGGCGCCGGGAATGCCGCCCTTGCTGCGGGGAGGATGAGATGAGCCAGCCGACGTTCGAGACCTTGCTCTATTCGGTGGAAGACGGCGTCGCGACCGTGACGCTCAACCGGCCCGAGAAGCTCAACGCCTTCAACACCCAGATGATGCGCGACCTGATCGACGTGTTCGACCTGACGGACGCCGACGACGCGGTGCGGTGCGTGATCGTCACCGGCGCGGGGCGGGCGTTCTGCGCCGGCGCCGACCTCTCCGGCGGCGGCGAGACCTTCGACTACGAGAAGCGCGGCGGCGACGCGTTGGCGGCCCGGACCCGCGAGGGCGTGCAGCGCGACGGCGGCGGTCTGCTCACCTTGCGCATCTTCGACAGCCTCAAGCCGGTGATCTCAGCCTGCAACGGTCCGGCGGTGGGCGTCGGCGTGACCATGCAGCTGGCGATGGACATCCGCCTGGCTTCGACGGAGGCGCGCTACGGCTTCGTGTTCGCCCGGCGCGGCCTCAATCCGGAGGCGGCTTCCTCCTGGTTCCTGCCGCATCTGGTGGGCGTCCAGACGGCGCTGGAGTGGTGCTACACGGGCCGCATCTTCCCGGCCGCCGAAGCGCACGCCAGGGGGCTTGTCCGCTCCGTCCACGCGCCCGACGAGCTGCTGGGGGCCGCCCGGGGCCTCGCCCGCGAGATCGCCGACAACACCGCGCCGGTGTCGGTCGCGATCACCCGCCAGCTGATCTGGCGCATGGCGGGCGCCAGCCATCCCATGGAGGCGCACCGCGCCGACAGCCGCGGCATCCAGGCCCGCGGACGCTCGGGCGACGCGCGCGAAGGCGTCACCTCGTTCCTGGAGAAGCGGCCGCCGCAGTTCCCCAATCGCGTGTCGGAAGATCTGCCGGATATCTGGCCGCACTGGACCGCGCCGACATTCGGTTAGGTCAAGCCGTCCATAGGCGTCGGAATCCTGCGCCAGGCGAATGGCCAAGCGTCAATTGCCCGAAGGTAGAGCGGTTCGGCCTTACTGCGTCGAACCAGCGGCTTCGCCTTTTCAAACCGCCGTTCCATTTACATTAGAGGGTTTGGTATCCAAAAAAACTTCTATTCCAGTGCTTGTGCCCCTGATAAGTTCCAGTTAAGGACCCCGCTACTGATCTTGTGATCGATTCAGCGCGCGCCATCGCCGCGGTTCTTGTGGAAGTCAAGAATGGACGAGAAGTCGGAAGTCATCGAGATGACGGCGGACATTGTATCCGCCTACGTGGGAAACAATACGGTCGCAGCCGGTGACCTGCCGAGCCTGATCCAGAGCGTGCACCGCGCGCTGGCCGGCATCTCCTCGGGCACGGAGGCGACCGAGGCGGCGCCGAAGGAGCCGGCGGTGCCGATCCGCCGCTCGATCACGCCGGACTACCTCGTCTGCCTCGAGGACGGCCGCAAGTTCAAGTCGCTGAAGCGGCACCTGCGCACCAAGTACAACATGAGCCCGGAGGAATACCGGGCGAAGTGGAACCTGCCGAAGGACTACCCGATGGTGGCCCCGAACTACGCCAAGGCGCGTTCGGACCTCGCCAAGCAGATGGGCCTGGGCCAGGGCGGGCGGCAGGCCTCGCGCAAGAAGCGCTAGGCTCAACCCCCAACCGATCAGGAGACGCCCGCCCACCGGCGGGCGTTTTCGTTTCTGGAGGACGCGGCCCCCGATGGGGCGGGCGCAGTGAGTCCTCCAGGACCCGCCCGCGCGGGAATTTGCACCTTCTGCGGGATTTTGCTTGCCGCCGATTCGTGCATCGGGCGATAACTGATTCGCTGCAAATCCAAGCAGTTGGGGGGGCTCTGGAGATGGCGGCGCAGATCGGCGCCCCGACGGCGGCAATGCGAGCCCATGAGGAGCTGTTCGGCTACTGGGCCCGGCTCCGCAAGGGCG
>JAGWSE010000025.1 GCA_028869395.1 Alphaproteobacteria bacterium
CCGGCAGGCAGTCGAGGAGCTCGTTGGCGATCAGGACCGTGGGCGCGCCGAGGGGGATCTCGGCGAGGGAGGCCGCCCATCGGACAGCCTCGCCCAGCCGCCGCCGCTGGATGTCGCGCAGCGGTTGAGAGGTCTCCACCAGCCACACCTCCGCCGCGCCCAGGAAACCGGGCGCGGCGCGGGCGGCGCGCAGGAGGTCGACCATCAGCGTGCCGTCGCCGGGCCCAATCTCGATCAGCCGCACCCTGGCGGGCTCGCCCATGAGCGCCCAGACGGACGCCGCCCAGACGCCGATCAGCTCGCCGAACATCTGGCTGATGAGCGGGGCGGTGACGAAGTCGCCCGCCTCGCCCAGCGCCGGGCGCGTGGCGTAATAGCCGTCCTGCGGATCGTGCAGGCAGGCCGTCATGTACTGGGCGACGGTGATCGGGCCGGAGGCTGAGATCTGCGCCGCCAGGCGGTCACGCAGGCTCATCGGCCTTCTTGGACGAGTCCTTCTTGGGCGACGTCGCCGCAGGCTCCGCCTCGACCGGCGGGGCCACGGGCAGGGGCTCCTTCATGCCGCGCCAGATGATCCACGCGCCCAGGAAGATCATCGGAATGGAGAGGATCATCCCCATGGTCAGGCCGAACGGGAAGTTGGGCATGTAGGCGTCCGGCTCGCGGACGTTCTCCAGCGCGGTGCGCGCCATGCCGTAACCCATGATGAAGATGCCCATCACCACCCCGCGGCGGTTCATGAAGTGCTTCTTGTGGGTGGCCCAGCGCAGGACGAGGAACAGGACGATGCCTTCCAGCGCGGCTTCGTAGAGCTGGCTCGGGTGGCGCGGCTCCGGACCGGCGCCCGGGAAGATGATGCCCCAGGGGAGATGGGTCGGCCGGCCCCACAGCTCGCCGTTGATGAAGTTGGCGATGCGGCCGAAGAAGAGGCCGATCGGGGTGCAGGCGGCCGCCACGTCCCCCAGCCGCCACGGGTCCAGTTTGTTGCGCCAGCAGAAGATGCCGAGCGCGATGGCCACGCCGATCGCGCCGCCATGGAAGCTCATTCCCCCATGCCAGGTCTTCAGGATTTCGACAGGGTCGGTCCAGATGAGCTCGGGCGTATAGAAGAAGACGTGTCCGAGGCGGCCGCCGACGATCACGCCCAGGGTGATCCACAGGATCATGTCGTCGATCTGGTCGACGGTCGCGGGCGGCCCGCGCAGCGGCCAGAGCTTGGAATTCTTCACCAGGGCGACGGCGTAGCGCCAGCCGAGCAGGATGCCGGCGACGTAGGCCAGCGCGTACCACCGGATCGCGATGGGCCCCAGGTGGATGAAGACGGGATTGAAGTCCGGAAAGGGCACGTCTTTGGGCCTCCAGCGTTCAGAGGCTGAGGCTTTAGACGAGAAGGCCTTCGCTTTCACCCCCTCGGGGCCATATAGAGGAGCAAAAGCGGGCCCGGGCGTCCGCCCAGAGTTCCGAGATGCAGACGCAGAACCCCTTCCTCGACGAAATGGCCAAGCTGACCACCGCCGCCATGGGCCTCGCCCAGGCGGCGTCGGACGAAGCGAAGGCGGCCTTCCGCGCCCAGGCCGACCGCATCGCGGCGGAGTTCGATCTGGTGCGTCGCGAGGATTTCGAGGCTCTGAAAGCCGAGGTGGCCGCCCTGCGGGCCGAGGTCGCCGCCCTGCGCGGCGGCCAGGAAGGGGCGCCGTCCACTGCTGCGCCGTCGGACATCCCCTGACTTTCCACCGAAAACCCACAGTTGCGGCTCGCGCGGTGGAAGAACCGGGTGACGGCTTGGCCGCGAAGCAGCGTAATTTCGTTATCGCAGGCGATTCGGGAGCGGCGCCCGCTCCTTCGCCCATGCGAAAGGACCACGGGTCTCATGGATAATATCCAGTCCGACGACAACGTCCTGATCGGCAACGATCCCCTCGACGTCGTGGAGCACGTGCTCACAGCCGAGAACCTGCCGTTCGACCGCACCGAAGACGGTGACCTCGCCTTCTCCCTCGCGGGCGACTGGAAGGACTACGAGCTGTGGTTCGCATGGCGCCCCGAGGGCGAGTGCCTGCAGCTGTGCCTGTCCATCGACCTCACCGTCGCGCCCGAACGTCGCGCCGCGGCTCATGAGCTGCTCGCGACGGTCAATCCGCGCGTCTGGTTGGGCCACTTCGAAGTCTGGGAAGACGGCGAGATCGTGTTCCGTCACGGCATGCCGCTGATGACTGGCGAGCAGCCGACGCTCTCCCAGGCGGCGGCCATGATCGACGTCGCCGTGGAATGCGCCGATCGCTTCTATCCCGCCTTCGACTTCCTGATCCGCGGGGCGAAGTCGCCGCAGGACGCCATCGCCGCCTGCATGTTCGAGACCGTCGGCGAGGCTTAGCGCCAGGTTTTCCTTCGTCTGTGCGTCCGGGCCTGGATCGCCGCTTTCGCGGCGGCGAGCGGTTGGGTAGGTTCGCCGCCCGATGATCACTCCGATCCTGATTCTGGGCGCCGGTCGCATGGGCGGCGCGATCCTCGAGGGCTGGCGCCGAGCCGGCGCATTCTCCGCCTCCGACCTGATGATCTGCGATCCGCATCCCGCGCCGGCGGCGCTGGCCGCGGGCCTGGAGGGCGCTCAGATCAATCCGCCGGAGGGGGAACTGGCCCGGGCGCGAACTGTCCTGTTCTGTGTCAAGCCGCAGGTTTGGCGTGAGGCGGCGGGCGAATACGCCGGATGGCTTGCCGCCGACGCGGTGATCGTCTCGATCGCCGCCGGCGTCCGGGCGGGTGACCTCGCGAAGGAATTCGGCGGCCGGTGTGTGGCGCGCGTCATGCCGACCACAGCCGCGGCGATCAATCAGGGCACGGCCAGCCTCTACGCCGACGATCCGGCGGCGCTTGCGCGGGCGCACGCGCTGTTCGAGCCGCTCGGAACGGTCGTGGACCTGACCGACGAGGCGCAGATGCATGCGGCCACGGCCGTCTCCGGCTCGGGCCCGGCCTATCTCTATGCCTTCGTCGAGGCTCTGGAGGGAGCGGCGGCAGCGGCGGGGCTGCCGCCCAAGGAGGCGGCGCGCCTCGCCCGCTCGACGCTCACCGGGGCGGCGGCTCTGCTCGCCGCCGACGCGCAGTCCCAGCCCGCTGAGCTGCGGCGGCAGGTCACTTCACCGGGCGGCACGACCGAGGCGGCGCTGACGGTGCTGCTGGGTGAGGTTGGCCTGCCGAAGCTGCTGCGCGAGGCGGTTGTCGCCGCCGTGCGCCGCTCCAAGGAACTGGGCGGCTAGCTGGCGCGCCGCCACGTCTGGCTCTCGCAGACGAAGAGCACGCAACCCGTCACCTGCAGACGATCGCCCGACAGCGCCTGGATGCGGCCGTTGTAGGTCTTGCCCGTCTCGGGATCGTAGAGCTTCCCTCCGCTCCATCGGCCTGGCCCGACGCTCTTCATGTCGCGGATGACGAGGACGCCGACGAGCGACCGGTTCCGCAGCGCCGGGTCCGGGTTGTTCAGGTCGCGCGTCGGATGCCCCACAGGGTCCTTCAGCCAGTCGATCGCGCCGCAGGCCTCAGCGGCATGGCCCGGGCAGGGCCCGACGGCGACACGACCCATGCCGTCGGCGTTCAGCCATTGGCCGAAAGCGGGGTCGATGGCGGCCTGGGCCGGCGTTGCGGCGGCGAGCAGGGCGGCGAGGACCAGGGCGCGCATGGCTTTGTCATACCTCAGACGGACGCGGCCTGACATCAGGTCCATGATCGATCGCGCGCCTCAGCCCGGCAGCCGGACGACGGCGCGCAGGCCGCCCAGCGGGGA
>JAGWSE010000026.1 GCA_028869395.1 Alphaproteobacteria bacterium
CCCATGAAGGTGTCGCCCGGGACCATGGTGGCCATGAAGACCGCCTGGTTCGCCTGGCTTCCGGAGTGCGGCTGCACATTGGCGAACTCGCACCCGAACAGCTGCTTCGCCCGCGCGCGCGCCAGTTCCTCCGCCTCGTCCACCACCTCGCAGCCACCGTAGTAGCGCTTGCCCGGATAGCCTTCGGCGTACTTGTTGGTGAGAACGCTGCCCTGCGCCTGCAGCACGGCCTTGGAGACGATGTTCTCCGAGGCGATCAGCTCGATCTGATCCTGTTGCCGTTTGAGCTCGCCCGTCAGCACGCGCGCCAGGTCAGGGTCGGTCGCCTCGACGCCTTCCGTGAAGAATCCGTCGAGGGTGGATTTGGGTTGGGCGTGCACGGTCAAGGGCGGACCTCTCGGGTGGCGTTCGACTCGTCAGGGCGGCGGAGAGCGCCTTCTACCCTCATCCCGTCCGGGTTCCAATGTTGTCCGCGTTCCAATCTTGTCCGGGAACCGACGGCCATGTGTCGCGTTACCTGCTGGCCCAAGGTGCAGGTTCGACCGGCGCCGTGGCGCAGTGCGCACAGAGACCTGAGGGGGAATTCATGAGCGTAGGAACGGACCCCGAGGTGAATTCGGGCGAGGAACTGCTGCGTCTCGGCGCGGGCATCGTGGCGGCTTACGTGAGCCGCAATCCCGTGTCCGCCGACGCCGTCCCGGAGATCATCCGCACGGTCCACCAGACGCTGGAGACCATCACCCGCGGGGGTCCGCCGCCGACCAGCGACGAACGCCCCAAGCCGGCCGTGCCCATCGGTCGGTCGGTGCAGCACGACTACATCGTCTGCCTCGAAGACGGGAAGAAGCTCAAGATGCTCAAGCGGTATCTGAGGTCCCGCTACAACATGAGCCCGGACGAGTACCGCCGGCGGTGGGGCCTGCCGCCGGACTATCCGATGGTCGCGCCCGCCTATGCCGCACGGCGTTCGGCGTTCGCCAAGCAGATCGGCCTGGGTCGTGGCGTGAGGCGCCGCAAATGAGCCTCGCTCGCAGCGGCGTGCGCCGCTTCAACAAGAGCGGCTACGAAATCCTGGACGCCGGGATCGGCCACGGAGAGGTCGTGATCTGGTCGGTGGACCCCGTCACCCCTCGGCTCGGCGACGTCTATCTGATCGAAAGCGGCGGCCGACCCTACGATGTCTCGGTCGTGCAGCTGACGCAGGTGAAGGGCGGCTGGAGTGCGCGTTGCCGGGTCTCCAAGGCCGTCTGATCGAGCCTTGGAACTGCCCGGCCGCCATTGATTGGGCGTCCTGAACGCCTATCTCAGAAGGGTCCGAGCCGACCACCTGGATCAGTACAGGCGCCGCCTGATCACCGGCTCCGTCCAGAGGCGTCGCTCGAACCCGCCAGAACAGCGCCCAGCGGCCTTGGAACCGCCATCGTCCCTCCTCGGGATGCGGCCTGTTCTGGCTACGGTTCTTCCCCCAAACCCGGCGAGGGCCGATCAGGCCGCGACGCCGCCCACACGCTTGATGTTGCAGCGGACCCAGAGCGCCTCGAGCGCGGCCGCAAGCTCATCCATCATGGCGTCGGTGTGCGCGGGCGACGGGGTGAAGCGCAGCCGCTCCGTGCCGCGCGGGACGGTCGGATAGTTGATCGGCTGCACGTAGATCCCGTGATCCTCCAGCAGGATGTCGGAGATCATCTTGCAGTGGACGGGATCGCCCACCAGCACCGGCACGATATGGCTCACCGAGGGCATGACCGGCAGGCCCGCCTTGGAAAGCTTGGCCTTCAGCGTCGCCGCGCGCTCCTGGTGCGCGATGCGGACCTCGTTGTGTTCCTTCAGGTACCGGATCGAGGCGGCCGCGCCCGCGGCCAGAGCCGGCGGGATCGAGGTGGTGAAGATGAAGCCGTCGGCATAGCTTCGGATCGCGTCCACGATCACCGTGTCCGCGGCGATGTAGCCGCCCATCACGCCGAACGCCTTGCCGAGCGTGCCCTCGATGATGTCGATCTCGGCCATGACGCCATCGCGCTCGGCGACGCCCGCGCCGCGCGGGCCGTACATGCCGACCGCGTGCACCTCGTCCAGGTAGGTCATCGCGCCAAAGCGCCTGGCCAGCGCGACCGTCCCCTCCATGTCGGCGATGTCCCCGTCCATGGAATAGACGCTCTCGAAGGCGATCACCTTGGGCGCCGCCGGGTCGGAGGCCTTCAGCAGCGCCTCGAGGTGTTCCAGGTCGTTGTGGCGGAAGACGTGCCGCTCGCAGCGCGCGCCGCGGATGCCCGAGATCATCGAGTTGTGGTTCAGCGCGTCGGAGAAGATGACCAGCCCGGGCAGGATCTTCGAGAGCGTCGACAGCGTCGCCTCGTTCGAGACGTAGCCGGAGGTGAAGAGCAGGGCCGAGGCCTTGTGGTGCAGGTCGGCGAGCTCGCGCTCCAGCTCGACATGGTAGTGCGTCGTGCCCGAGATGTTGCGGGTGCCGCCGGAGCCTGCGCCGGCTTCCTCGATCGCCTGGTGCATGGCGTCGAGCACCACAGGGTTCTGGCCCTGCCCTAGGTAGTCGTTGGAGCACCAGACCACGACCTCCTGCTCGGAGCCGTCGGGCCGGGTCCAGGTCGCCCGCGGGAAGGCGCCGCGATGCCGCTTCAGATCCGCGAACACGCGGTACCGGCCCTCGGCGCGGACCTTCTCCAGAGCCGTCTGGAACGCGGAACGGTAATCCATCGCTTCACCGCCGCCGCGGGCGTTCGACGATCGCGCGCCCGAAGCGGTTCCCCTGTTCTTGGGCCGGCTTTTCGCACCGGCGATGCGGCCTGTCTACCTGAGCGGACTCTCGGTTGGGCTTGATCCTGATCAATATGAACGTGCGGCGGCCGTTTCGGAAGCCTCGCGCGACGATATTTCGCGCCATCTTGCGCAGCCCGGCGCCTCAGACCTGGTCGTGTCATGGGGCATGCGCGCGACCTCTGAACAGCTCGAGGATGGCCGAGAAGTCCTTGCCGCCGTAGCCCATGCGGTCAAACAGCGCATAGAGCCCCTCGGCGCTCGCCCCGAGGGGGGCGGCGGCGCCGCTTCTGGCGGCGGCCTCCTGCGCGAGCTTCAGGTCCTTGAGCATCATGGCGGTGGCGAAGCCGCCCTCGTAGTTGCGGTTGGAAGGGGCGGTCGGCACGGGTCCCGGCCAGGGGCAGTAAGTCGTCAGGCTCCAGCACTGCCCCGACGACTGCGACGAGATCTCGAAGAACTTCTCGGGCGCCAGGCCAAGCTTCTCCGCGAGCGCGAGCGCCTCGCAAACCCCGATCATCGAGATGCCGAGCACCATGTTGTTGCAGATCTTGGCCGCCTGCCCCGCCCCGTGGTCGCCGGCCCGCACGGTGACGCGGCTCATCGGCTTCAGCGCCTCTTCGACGCCGGCGAAATCGGCCTCGTCGCAGCCCACCATGAAGGCCAGGGTTCCGGCGTCGGCGGCCGCGGTTCCACCTGAGACCGGCGCGTCGGCGAAACGGAATCCCTGTTCCCTGGCTTGCGCGGCGACGGCCCGGGCGCTCTCCACGTCGATCGTCGAGCAGTCGATCAGCAGCGCTGACTTGGGCGCATTGGGAAACACCTGCTCGGCGTAGACCTGGCGCACGTGCGGACCGGCCGGGAGCATGGTGATCACGACCTCCGCGTCCCTGACCGCCTCGGCGACGGACTCCACGACGCTGCAGCCATGAGCGGCGGCTCGATCGAGCGCCACCCTGGAAAGGTCGTAGGCCATCACCTGGCGCTGCGCCTTGGCCTGGTTCGCGGCCATGCCGCCGCCCATGTTGCCGAGACCGATGAACGCGACGCGGGTCATGGCGAAATTCCTTTTGCGATCGGGAGTTAGACGTCTCTTTGGAGCAACGGGTTGAGCTGGCGGCGCGCCGCCGGCCTCAGGGTGGCGGCGACCATTCGGAAGCGGAAGGAAGCGGCGCGAAGATGGCGTCCACATCGGCCGTGCTGACGGCTTCCAGGCTGGCGGGCGCCCACCTTGGGGCATTGTCCTTGTCGACGATCACCGCCCGGACGCCCTCCAGGAAGTCGGCGCTCACCGCCAGCCGGTAGGCGATCCGGTACTCCATGGCCATGACCTGGTCGAATTTCCTGGCGGCGGCCCCGAGCCGCATCTGCCGGAGCGCCACCTTGGAGCTGGTGGGCGACTTGGACTTCAGGATCCTGAGCTGCTCGACCGCCCAGTCGGTTCCCGCCGCCTCGAGCGCTTCGGCGATCGCCTCGACCGAATCGCCGGCGAACAGCCCTGCGATCTCGTCCTGATGCATGGCCAGGGGCGGCCGTCCCGCATCGGCCTCGAACTCGGTGAGCAAGGTCTCGACGGCGGCGGGGTCCTCGACGATGCGAGCCTTCAGCTCCAGAAGGTTCCTGGCTTCGACGTAGTCGGTGATGACTCCGGTCAGCTCGCAGTCGGCCGCCTTGAGCCGGGCGCCGGTCAGCGCAAGCCAGGTTCCGATGTGGTCCGGCATCCGCGACAGATACCAGCTGCCCCCAACGTCCGGGAAAAGACCGATCCCTGTCTCCGGCATGGCGAACACGGTCCGTTCCGTGCCGATCCGGAACCGCGCCGGCCGCGAAATGCCCACGCCGCCGCCCATCACGGCCCCGTCCATCACCGCGACCACCGGTTTCGGATAATGGAAGATGAGCGAATCCAGCCTGTACTCGGTGAAGAAGAACTCGTGGTTGGCGAGCCCATCGCCGCGGGCGCTCTCAGCCAGGGTGCGGATGTCGCCGCCGGCGCAGAATCCCCGCTCCCCCGAATGGTCGAGCAGGACCAGTTCGACGGCCGGGTCCGCGCGCCACGCCTGCAGCGCCACGATCATCGCCTGGCACATGTTGGTGGTCAGGGCGTGCAGCGCCTGGGGCCGGTTGAGCGTGATGCGCCCAACCTTGCCTTCCACACGGATGATGACCTCGCCTTGGGCGCTCACCTGAACAGCTCCCGGGCGATGATCACCCGCATGATTTCGTTGGTGCCTTCCAGGATCTGGTGGACGCGGAGGTCGCGCACGATCCGCTCCAGGGGGAAATCCCTCAGGTAGCCGTAGCCGCCGTGCAGCTGGAGGGCCTGGTTGGCGACCTCAAAACCCGCGTCCGTCGCAAAACGCTTCGCCATGGCGCAGTACTGGGTGGCCTTGGGATTCTTCTGGTCCAGCGAATGCGCGGCGCGACGCACCATCAGGCGCGCGGCCTCCAGTTCGGTCGCCATGTCCGCGAGCCGCCACTGCAGCCCCTGGAATTCCCGAAGCGCCCGGCCGAACTGCCGGCGGCTCTCGAGATAGGCCTTGGCGGCGTCGAACGCGAACCCCGCGCCGCCCAGGCTGCAGGAGGCGATGTTGATGCGGCCGCCGTCGAGCCCGGCCATGGCGAACTTGAAGCCCTCGCCCTCCTGTCCGATCCGGTTCGCCTCGGGCAAGCGACAGTCATCGAAATTGACCTGCGCCGTCGGCTGGGCGTTCCAGCCCATCTTGCGTTCCTGCGCGCCGAACGAGAGCCCCGGGGCGCCCTTCTCCACCACGAAGGCGGAGACGCCGCCGGCGCCTTCTCCGCCAGTCCGCGCCATCACGACGTAGAGATCGGAAACGCCGCCGCCCGATATGAAAGCCTTCGAGCCGTTCAGGACGTAGTCGCCGCCCTCCCGCTTCGCCGTCGTCTTCGGCGCCGCGGCGTCCGAGCCCGAGCCCGGTTCCGTCAGACAATAGGAGGCGATCAGCTCCATCGAGGTCAGCCGGGGCAGATATCTCCTGCGCAACTCTTCCGAGCCGAACCGGTCGATCATCCACGCGGCCATGTTGTGGATCGAAAGGAACGCCGCCGTCGCCACGTCGCCATGCGAGAGCTGCTCGAACACGAGCGAGGCGTCGAGGCGCGTGAGCCCGGAACCGCCCACGTCCTCGTGCACATAGAGGCCGGCGAATCCCAGCTCGGCCGCCTTCTTCAGGACATCGACGGGAAAGTGCTTCTCCTCGTCCCACCGGGCGGAGTTGGGGGCCAGTTCGGCCTCGGCGAAGGCGCGGGCGGCGTCCCCGATCGCGCGCTGGTCGTCTGTCAGGCTGAAATCCATGGCGCCGAACTCGCTCCCCGCGGCGGCCAAGTCAATCCGGCCCCGATATTGGCGGGCCCCGATGTTGGGGATCCCCAGTTGGCGCTCCCATGGGCCCCTGCCAATTGGCGCCTCGGCAACCAATCGCGGCCTCGAAGACTTAGCCGGCCGATGTCGGAATCGCCCCATCTCGAACACGAGCAGCGCAAGCAGGCCGAGGACAGCGCCCCGCTTCGCGCCACCGTGATCCACGAGGTCATCCGCGCCGAGGGCGAAGCCGATCTCCGGCTTGGGCCGCGCACCTTGCTCTGGTCAGGACTGGCGGCCGGGCTCTCCATGGGGTTCTCCTTCGCGGGCCAGGCGCTGCTCAGCGCCTGCCTTCCCCAGGCGCCCTGGGCGCATGCGGTCTCGAGCTTCGGCTACGTGGTGGGGTTCGCGATCGTGGTGCTGGGCCGCCAGCACCTCTTTACCGAGAGCACCTTGTCGGCGGCCCTGCCCGCCCTGATGCGCCGTGACGCCGAGACCACCGTCAGGATGTTGCGCCTTTGGGGTCTGGTGATCGCGGCGAACATCGTGGGGACGTGGCTATTCGCCGCCGCCCTGACCTGGGCCAACCCTCTCGGTCCAGAGGCGATTCGCAGCCTCGCGAAGATCTCGGCCGAAAGCCTGTCCAACAGCTTCGGCGTCACGCTGGTGAAGGCCATATTCGCCGGCTGGCTGATCGCGCTGATGGTCTGGCTCCTGCCCACCGCAGGCTCGGCCAAGATCCTGATCATCGCCCTCCTCACCTGGGTGGTGGCGCTCGGCAGGCTCAGCCACGTGATCGCCGGGTCGACCGAGGCGGCCTACGGTGTGCTGACGGGTCACGCCGCCTTCGTCGATTATGTGATGGCCTTCTTCCTGCCCACCCTGATCGGAAACACCATCGGCGGCGGGGCCCTCGTCGCCATGCTGAACCACGCGCCTGTGCGCCGCGAGATCGAGCGCAGCAGCGAGGAGGCCGAGGGCCCTGGGCGATAGGTCCCCTTGCGCCCGGCCGCGCGATGGGCGACTTCGGAGCCCATGAGCCTGCCGCCTCTCGCCGCCTATCCCGCCCTGCGCCTTCGCCGCCTGCGCCAGGCCGACTGGATCCGCAGGCTCGTGCGCGAGACCGTGCTGACGCCCGCGGACCTGATCTGGTCGATGGTGGTGCACGAGGGCGAGGGCCAGGTTCCGGTCGCCTCCATGCCGGGCATGCATCGGCTGTCCGTGAAGGACGCCGCCGCAGCGGCGAAGGAGGCCAAGGCGCTGGGAATCCCGGCGATCGCCGTCTTCCCGCACATCGACGGGGCGAAGAAGACCGGCCGAGGCGAGGCCGCGCTGGACCCCGACGGACTCGTCGCACGCGCCGTGAAGGCCATGAAGGACGCCGCGCCCGAGGTCGGGATCATGTGCGACGTGGCGCTCGACCCCTTCACCACCCACGGCCATGACGGGCTGATCGAGGCAGGCCGCATCGTCAACGACACCACCGTCGAGATGCTCGTGGAGCAGGGGCTGATGCAGGCCAAGGCCGGCTGCGACATCCTCGCCCCCTCGGACATGATGGACGGCCGCTGCGGCGTCCTGCGCCAGGCGCTGGAGGCCGAGGGCCTGACCGAGGTGATGATCATGTCCTACGCGGCGAAGTACGCCTCGGCGTTCTACGGCCCCTACCGGGAGGCGATCGGCTCCGGGAAACTCGGCTCCGGCGATCTCGACAACCCGGCCGACAAGAAGACCTACCAGATGGACCCGGCCAACTCGGAGGAGGCGCTGCGCGAGGTCGCCCTCGACATCGCCGAGGGCGCCGACATGGTCATGGTCAAGCCGGGCATGCCCTACCTCGATATCATGCGCCGGGTGGTGGACGCCTTCGCCCTGCCGACCTTCGCCTTCCAGGTCTCCGGCGAGTACGCCATGCTGATGGCCGCCGCCC
>JAGWSE010000259.1 GCA_028869395.1 Alphaproteobacteria bacterium
CCAAATCGAACCCGAAGTTGCCGACATAGGCGCGCCCCGCCGCGTCCACGACCATGTCGTTGCAGTGCCAGGTGGCCAGCCCCGACAGGTCCGCCAGCGTCGAGATTCGTCCGTCGGCGCTGCGCCGCAGCAGCCGCCGCTTGGTCATCGAGACCACCAGCAGGTCGCCGTCGGGCGTCCAGCCCAGTCCCGACGGCTGGTCGTCGATCTCGACTTCGACGCGCACGTCGCCGGCCTCGGAGACCGACTTCACGGCGTGATCGTAGAAGTCGCTGAACCACAGCCGGCCCTCATGCCAGCGCGGCCCCTCCCCGAAGGAGATCCCGCCCGCCAGCACCGTGGCCTGCCTCGCCATGACGTCCTCCGCTCAGCGCCGCGACATAGGACCGCCAGGGCGGCGGGCGTCAAGCACGCGCGTCTAGGTCTCGCTCCCCACCCCATGGTGCACGGTGAACAGGCCTTCGGGGTCATAGCGCCGCTTCACCGCCGCCAGCCGCGGGTAGTTGCCGCCCCAGAAGGCGCTGCGCCAGCCCGGCTGGAAGAAGTCGCATTCGTTGACATAGGCGCCCGCGTCGGGCGCGGCGGTCCGCAGGGCGGCGATGCAGGCGTCGACCCGGCTCCGGTTGACGCGGGCCGCCGCCAGGTTCGGCGGCGCCATTCCCTTGAAGGCCGGCGGTCCCGCGTCGGCCGTGATCGCCAGCGCGAAGGCGTCCAGCACCTGCGGGTTGGTCGCCGTGTCGCGCGAGCGCGCCAGCACGGCCTCGGAGGCGCCCGATAGGCCCTTGTTGAAGTGGAACGAGAGCCCGTGCTTCCGGCTCGCGGCGAACCAGGCGTCCACCAGCTTGCCCCGGTTCTGCGGCTGCAGCAGCGAGGCCGGCAGCCAGGCGGAGGCGTAGGCGTGCCAGAAGACGCCCACCTGGTCCCCGTCACCGGCCCACCAGAAGTCACCCGGCGACCCGCCCGGACGGTCGTCGACGTGGATCGCGCCCGGCACGTGCTGCTGGATGTAGGCGGCGTCCCAGGCGTGCTGCGCCGGAAAGGCGAGCGCGATCATGGCGTCCTCGCCCTCGTAGTCGGCGCCGTTCGCCTTGCAGAATACGATCAGCGGCGACCACGCGGCGCGCGCCTCGGCCGCCGTCAGGCCGTTGAACACCATCTGCACGTCCAGCCGGTTGTCGGGCCCGGCGCGCACCTGTTCGCCCCAGCGCGGGTTGTGCAAAGCCGTGGCGTAGAGCTCCACGAAGGCCGCGAGCAGCCTCCGGTAGGCGTCGTCCGACCTGGCGCGGATCGACAGCCGCAGTCCCCCGAAGGTCGTGGGGAGTTCGTGCGTGGCCAGGGTCATCCGGGTGATCACCCCGAACGTGCCGCCCCCGCCGCCCTTCAGAGCCCAGAAGAGGTCCGGTTCGCGATGGGCGTTGACCACCCGCACCCGTCCATCGGCGGTGACCACCTCGGCCTCCAGCAGGCTTGCCGCCGCGGTCCCGTAGGCCTTTGAGTAGCTTCCGAAGCCGCCCCCCTGGACGAGGCCCGCGCAGCCCACGGTCGTGCAGCCGCCGCCCTGGACGTAGCGGCCGGCCCGCGTCGTCACCGCCTCGTAGGCGTCGATCCAGATGCAGCCCGCCCCCAGTGACACCGCCGGAATGCCCGCATCCTTCGACCCCTGGGGCGAGAAGGCCTCGTGCACCGTCACCTGGCGCATCCGCCGGGTCCAGACCATCAGCGAGTCGGGCGCCGTCGAGCAGCCCAGATAGCTGTGGGCGCCGCCGCGGATCACCAGCCGAACCCGCCGGCGCTGGGCGAACCGCACCGCCGCCGCCACGTCGGCCGCGCTCTCGGCCTCCAGCACATAGGCGCTGGGCCTCGAGGTCCAGGCGTCCGCCCACCCCGAGCTCTCGGCCAGGCCCGGCTGGTCGCCGACCCAGAACGGATTGCCCATCTCCCGGCGCGCTGCCGGGTAGGTCAGGTCGGGCGTATGTCCCGGCGTGAGCCGTCCGCCGACGGAGGCTGCGAGCTGCGCCCACTCGCGGGCGCCTGGCCAGCCGGGCTCGCCCGGACGCGCCCAGCGGCCGACCTCGGCCCAGGCGGCTGGGATCGGAAGCGCGGCGCCGGCGGCCACCGCCAGGCTCCCGCCCAGGAAACGGCGTCGGGACATCGAAGGGCTCCGGTTGAACGAGGACGCCCGCAGCTTGAAACGGCGTCCGCCCGCCGTCCAACGGCCAGGGCTGGCCGGCTCCTCCCCCGACGTGAGAGGCCTCGTCACGGGACAGGCGGCGACCGAGCCGTGACGAGCGGCCGTGCGTCCCTCCGGTCAACGGCGCGGAAAAAATTCCGCACTAAAAACCTGGCGATTCCGGCGCCCTCGCGTTCCCCTTATTCCGATAGCGCCGGCCTCAACGAAACGCGCATGAAGATGCTGGGGAGCTCGCCGAGCTCGCCCTGGTCCGCGCTGTCGGCCGACACCGCTGACGAGAAGGTCCGCTTCACCGACGCCTTCCACAAGGCGGGCCGCGGCCTGCGCCAGAGCCTCGCCCTTCACGCCAGCCTGGAGCGCGACCTGGTCCGCGCGGCCCGCGAGGACGCCTCCCACGCCCGCGCCGAGACCGAGCGCCGCATCGTCCGCGGCAAGGCCGAGGTCACCGCCCACATCCAGCCGCTCATCTGGAGCGAACACGAGCCGCCCGAGGCCGACCACCTCGTCCTCGATCTCTCCGAGGCCCTCGAGGCCGAAAGCTGCGACGAGGCCTTCCTAGCCGAACCCGTCGAGACCCAGATAGCCCGCATCTGCGACGCCCTAGGCATCGCCCTCCCCGCCGCTCATCCCCGCGAAGGCGGGGATGCAAGCCGGGCCTCGATCGCCGCGATCCAGGCCGGTCCATCCTCCGAATGGGTCCCCGCCTTCGCGGGGACGAGCGGAGGAAAGGACGGGCCTCCCGGCCCCGACTTCAACCCCGCCGGCTGACACCGCGGCCTCCGGCGCCGCCCACGACGGGCAGGCAGGCGCGGCCCTAAGCCTCTTCCCCCAAGCCGCGCCCGGCGTAATGTCTCTCCGATTGTCGATCAGGGAGCCGCCGATGGACCGGACCAACAGCCGCGACCGGGCTCTGCGCGAACGCGCGGCCGCCGTCATCCCGGGGGGGATGTACGGCCATCAGGCCGTGGGCCTGCTTCCCGACGACTATCCGCAGTTCTTCGAGAAGGGCGAGGGCGCCCACATCTGGGACGTGGACGGCCGGCGATACCTCGACTTCATGTGCGCCTACGGCCCGAACCTGTTCGGCTACGCCAATCCCCAGATCGACGCGGCTTTCGTCCGTCAGCTCGGCCTGGGCGACACGCTCACCGGCCCCACCGCCATGATGGTCGAGATGGCGGAGGCGATGGTCGCCCTCGTCACTCACGCCGACTGGGCGATCTTCTGCAAGAACGGCACGGACGCCACTTCCATGGCGCTCACCGTCGCGCGCGCCCACACGCGTCGGAAGACCGTGATCCGCGCCAGGGGCGCCTACCACGGCGCGGCCCCCTGGTGCACGCCCAGGCCGGCCGGCGTCATCGAGAGCGACCGCGCCCACCAGCTCTTCTGCGACTACAACGACGTCGCCTCGCTGGAGGAAGCCGCCGCGAGCGCCGGCGACGACCTCGCCTGCATTTTCGCCGCCCCCTTCAGGCACGACGCCTTCATCGACCAGGCCGAGCCCGACCTGGCCTATGCGAAGAAAGCCCGCGAGATCTGCGACCGCACCGGCGCCCTCCTGGTCGTCGACGACGTGCGCGCGGGCCTCAGGCTCGCCCGCGACTGCTCGTGGAGCCGGATCGGCGTGCAACCCGATCTCTCCACCTGGGGCAAGTGCATCGCCAACGGCCACCCGATCTCGGCGCTGCTGGGCTCGGACAAGGCGCGCAAGGCCGCGGGCGCCATCTATGTCACCGGCTCCTTCTGGTTCCAGGCCGCGCCGATGGCCGCCGGCCTCGAGACGCTCCGCCTCGTGCGCGACACCGACTACCTCGAGCGCATCACCGCGCTGGGCCAGCGCCTGCGCGACGGCCTCGCCGAACGCGCCTCGGCCGCGGGCCTGCCGCTCAGGCAGACGGGCCCGGTCACCATGCCGCTCTTCCTGTTCGAGGACGACCCGGATCTCCGCAAGGGCTTCTGCTTCGCCTCCGGGATGCTGGCCCGCGGCGTCTATGTGCACCCCTGGCACAACATGTTCCTCTGCGCCGCCATGACCGAGGCCGACATCGATGCGGCCCTCGAAGCCGCCGAAGGCGCGCTTGGCGTCCTCAGGCGCCAGGCGGGCGACCTCGCCCCCGTCGAGAAGCTCGCCTTCCTCTCCGCCGGAGCCAGCCGATGAGCCTTCCCGAGTACTCCGACTACGACGGCCTGGGTCTGGCCGAGCTGGTCCGCAAGAAGCAGGTCACGCCCGCCGAGCTGGTGGAGGCCGCGATCGAGCGCATCGAGCGCCACAACCCGACGCTCAACGCGGTGGTCTTCAAGGGCTACGACGACGCGCGGCGGCAGGCCGCCGCCGACCTGCCCGACGGGCCGTTCCGTGGCGTGCCCTTCCTGATCAAGGACCTCGGCATCAATGTCGCCCGCTGGCCCAGAACCTCCGGCAGCCGCTTCACGCGGGAGATGATCGACGACCAAGACTGCGGGCTCACCCGCCGCTACCGCGCCGCGGGCGTGGTCCCGGTCGGCAAAACCAACACGCCCGAGTACGGCATCACCGGAACCACCGAGAGCGCCCGCCTCGGCCCCTGCCGCAATCCTTGGGATCCGAACCACATCTCCGGTGGCTCATCGGGTGGGTCGGCCTCCGCCGTCGCGGCCGGCATCGTGCCGCTGGCCCACGCCTCCGACGGCCTGGGCTCGATCCGCATCCCCGCCGCCTGCTGCGGCCTCGTGGGCCTGAAGGTCACCCGCGACCGCAATCCGAACATGCCCGACGGCTTCGACTACGCCCTCGGCAACGTGGTCGACCACGTGGTCACGCGCACGGTGCGGGACTGCGCCGCCATGCTGGACGCCACCGGCTGGCCAGAGCCCGGCTCCCCCTATCCGGCCCCGCCGAAGGATCGCCCCTACATGGAGGAGATCACGAAGAGCCCGGGCCGCCTGCGGATCGCCTGGTCCTCCGAGACGCCCGCCGGCCGGCCCATCGACCCGGAGATCCAGGCGGCGCTGGAGCGCACCGCCGAGCTCCTTGCGGGCCTCGGCCACGAGGTCTTCGAGCGCGGCCTGGGGATCGACTACCGCGCCCTTTACGCCTCGCGCGGCCCGGCCGCGGCGGCCAACTTCGCCTCCGGCATCGACCGCTTCATCGAACGCCTCGGTCGCGAGCCGCAGGACGACGAGCTCGAGCCGCTGACCTGGGCCACGCTGCGGGCGGGCCGCCGCCAGACCGGCGCCGACGTCATGCGCTCGCTGCAGGACACCCGCATGCTGAACCGCAAGACCCTGGCGGCCTTCGAGGACATCGACGTCTACCTCTGCCCGGTGATGGGCGAGCCGCCCCCCGAGGTCGGCTTCATCGACCCGGTGAACCTGGAGCCGCGCGAGGTGAACCGCCGCCAGGCGCGGGTCTTCCCCTACACCCCGCCGTTCAACTACTCGGGCCAGCCCTCGATGTCGCTGCCCCTGCACATGAGCGCCAGCGGCCTGCCCATCGGCATGATGTTCACCGCCAAGTACGCCGATGAGGCGACCCTCTTCCGGCTGGCCGCCCAGCTCGAGAAGGAAGCCCCCTGGAAGGCGCGGCGTCCGCGGGTGTGGGGTTGATGGGCGGTCTTCTCGCCCTGGCCGCGGCCCTCGGCTTCGTCTCCGTCGCCGCCGGCGCCTTCGCCGCCCACGGCATGAGCGATCCCCGCGCGCAGGAGCTGCTGCGCACCGGATCGCTCTATGGATTCGTCCACGTCCTGGCGACCTTCGCCTGCGCGCTCCTGCTGCAGATGGGCGCCGAGCGCGCGCGCCTCGCCCCTCCATTCTTCCTGGCCGGCGTCGTGATCTTCTCGGGCTCGCTCTACGCCCTGGCCTTCGGCGCGCCGCGCTGGACCGGCGCCATCACCCCGATCGGCGGGCTCGCCTTCCTGGTTGGCTGGGCCATCGTGGCCTGGGCGGCCCTGGGCCTTCCGCAGCGCTGACCTCATGCGCCAAACGATAAGGCGCGACCGGCCGCGCCGCGCTCCGCTCGCCCGCAGGGGCGAGGAGAGCCGTGACCGCGCAACGCAGGCAAGGGCATTGGCGAGGGTCGCGAACCCGCGACGCGTCCGCCGGACGTCTGCGCGTACGCTGGGATCGGGTGGCGACGTTCGCGGCGACGGTGGCGATCCTCGTCGCCTTCTGGTGGGCGGCGGCCTACCTGGTCCTGCGGCTGCTCGGCGGATGAGCCGGCCGCCATCGGAACTTCGGGCCTCGGAACGCACGCCTGGCTCGGACGGGCTCGCTGATCGCGAGCGTCCTGGCGGTTTCGCCGTTCCTGCTGAGCCCGTTTTCCGGCAATGCTGGTCACAACGAGGGAGGCGCGCCGATGTCTGAGACCGCCATGCCGCCGCTCCGCAAAGCCGCGGTGAACGGCATAGAGATCGCCTATTACGAGGCCGGGCCGCGCGAAGGCGTCCCGATCGTGCTCTGCCACGGGTTCCCCGAGCTGGCCTTCTCCTGGCGCCATCAGCTCCGCGACCTGGCCGCCGCCGGCCGCTGGGTGATCGCGCCGGATCAGCGGGGCTACGGCCAGACCTCCCGGCCGGAGGCGGTGACCGCCTACGACATCGAGCACCTGACCGGCGACCTTGTGGGCCTGCTCGACCACCTCGGGGCCGAGAAGGCCGTCTTCGCTGGCCACGACTGGGGCGGCATCGTCGTGTGGCAGATGCCGCTGCTGCACCGCGATCGGACCGCCGGTGTGATCGGCCTCAACACGCCCTTCCTCCCGCGCTCGCCGGCCGACCCCATCGCCATCATGCGCGCGCGCTTCGGGCCGGACATGTACATCGTCTGGTTCCAGACGCCTGGGGACGCCGACCAGGTTCTTGCCGAGGACGTGGACCGCACCATGCGCTTCTTCATGCGCAGGCCCCGCGCGATCCAGGCCGCGGCCGAGCCGCCCGCCGGTGGCTCGACCTTCGCCTTCAAGGACCTGCTCCGGCAATGGGACGGCGACTATGAGAAGGACGCCTTCCTGACGCCTGAGGAACTGGAGGTCTTCGTCGAGACCTTCCGCCGGACCGGCTTCACGGGCGGCATCAACTGGTATCGAAATTTCACGCGGAACTGGGAGCGATCCGAGGGCCTTCCCTCAAGGATCGACGGCCTTCCCTGCCTGATGATCACCGCCGAGAACGACGCCGTGCTGGCCCCGGCCATGGCCGAGCCGATGCGCGACCTGATCGGCGACCTGGAGATGCACATGATCGCGGGCAGCGGCCACTGGACGCAGCAGGAAAGGCCGGACGAGGTCTCTCATCTCATGCTGGACTGGCTGGACCGTCGTTTCCCGAAGTAGATTGGCCGCCATGGAACGCAATACGCCCGCGCCCCTCGTCTCCGCCCAAGGCGCTCGGCGCGGCCTCTTCCCCGAGAACGAGCCCTTCGCCTCGGGCTGGTTGCCCACCGGCGGCGCCCACGAGATCTACTACGAAGAGTGCGGCCGTCCCGACGGCAGGCCGTGCGTGATCCTGCACGGCGGCCCGGGCGGCGCGATCAATCCCACCATGCGGCGCTTCTTCGACCCGTCGCGCTGGCGCATGGCGCTGTTCGACCAGCGCGGATGCGGCAGGAGCCGGCCCAACGCATCGCTTCAGGACAATACCACCTGGACGCTCATCGAGGACATCGAGCGTCTGCGCGAGCACCTCGGCGTGGAGAAGTGGTGCGTGTTCGGAGGCTCCTGGGGCTCCACGCTCGCCCTCGCCTACGCCATCACCCATCCGGAGCGCGTGGAGAGCCTCGTACTGCGGGGCGTCTTCCTGCTCACGGATCGCGAGCTCCGCTGGTTCTACCAGGACGGCGCCTCCATGCTGTTCCCCGACGCCTGGGAGCGGTTCTGCGCGCCGATCCCCCCTGCCGAGCGGGGCGATATGATGGCCGCCTATCATCGCCGACTCACCCATCCCGACCGGCGCGTTCAGGCGGAGGCCGCCGCGGCCTGGAGCCAATGGGAAGGCGACACCATCTCGATCCGGGGGCCCGAAGCGCGGCCCTCAAAGTTCAACGAGATCGACTTCGCAATCGCCTTCGCCCGGATCGAATGCCACTTCTTCGTCAACCGCGGCTTCTTCGGCG
>JAGWSE010000260.1 GCA_028869395.1 Alphaproteobacteria bacterium
CAGCCGCCACTTGGGCGTGCGCACATAGCGGTTGCGGTACCGCGCCCGGCCGTCCTCCAGATAGAAGCCGTGCACCATGCCGTCGCCGGCGAACCAGTGGTGGTTGGAATCGCGCGGCTCGAACTGCGGATTGGGGCCGATGCGGAACAGGGCGCCGGCCATGTCGCGCGGGATCTCGCCTTCCACCGTCAGCTCGAAGTCGTCTTCGGAGCGGATCGGGCCGAAGTTTCCGGCCAGATACGGGTTGATCCTCGCGTCGCCGTCCATCGCCGAGCTCCTCGATTGAAACTTACGTTGTAAATTTATTGCGTACGGACTAGCCCTGCGCAAGCGTTTTGTCGTCCCGCGAGCGAGTTTCGAGTCGTCCATGCCCCGCGTCCTGTCCGAAGCCGACGTCGCCGACTTTCGCGAGCGCCTCTGCGGGGCCGCCGAGCGGCTGTTCGCCGAGCACGGGCCCGACGCGGTCACCATGCGCCAGCTGGCCGCCGACCTCGGCGTCTCGCCGATGACGCCCTACCGCTACTTCCGCGACAAGGACGACATCCTGGCCGCCGTGCGCGCCAACGGCTTCAACCGCTTCGCCGAGGCGCTGGAGAAGGCCCGCGGGCGGGCCAGCGGCGCCCGCGCGCGCGGCTCGGCGGTGGGCGAGGCCTACGTCGCCTTCGCCTTCGAGCACCCGCACACCTACAAGCTGATGTTCGACCTCAACCAGCCGCACGAGGCCGACTATCCGGAGCTCGTCGCCGCCGGCCTTCGCGCCCGCAGGACCATGACCGGCTACATCGACGAACTGATCGCCGAGGGCGTGCTGGCGGGCGATCCGGAGCAGATCGGCGTGATGTTCTGGGCCGCCACCCACGGCGCCGTCGTGCTCGAGCTGGCCGGCAAGCTGCCCCCCGGCGCCGCCCGCGAGCTCCAGCGCAGCCTCGCCGCGGCCCTCAGGCGCGGCCTCGCCCCGGGCGTCCGCTAGCGCCTCACCACCGCTGTCCCCGCCCAGCGGTCGTAAAGCGGCCGCGCCGGCTGCTGGATCAGCATGGCGATGGGAGCCAGCACCAGCAGGCCGAACAGCACCACCGCGCCCCAGTAGAGCGGCTGCGAGACCGGCAGCTTCATGAGCGCCGCCGCCAGGGGCGCGATCAGCACCAGCGCCGCCCCGCCCCAGATCACCAGGTTGCGGCCCAGGGTGCGCGCCAGCCCCGGCCGACGGGAGCTCCCGTCGGTCACCGTCAGCCCCACCAGCCGCTTGCCGATCGTGGCGCCGGTCAGCGCCTCGCCCAGGCTCATCGCGGCGATGAACGCCAGCGGCCAGACCCAGTCCAGGATCACCGGGGTGACCGGCGCGCCCTTGCGGTCCACCGGCCGGGTGAAGGCCAGCGACCGCACCACCTCGCCGTTCTGGCTCTGCAGGGCCACCAGCACATAGCGGCCGGTTTCCAGCCCCAGGCTGGAGATCACGCACATCTGCGCCGCCACCGGTCGCGCGCCCGCCGGGACCGCGACCCCCTTCATCAGCGCCGGCGACAGGCGGCTCATCGGCTGGCAGTGCGCGGCCCGCGCGAAGGTGGTCGAGCGCAGCATGCCGCCGCTGGCCGCATAGAGCGCCACCGCCGCCGCCTGGGCGATGATCGCCAGCGCCACCACGTCGATGGCGGCTGCGGTCACCCGCAGCCAGAACAGCTCCTGGCCCGCGCGGGCCGCCTCGTCCGTGGGCATCGCCCCCGCTCCCCCGTCTCGTCCCCAACAGAGACCTTGACCGCCCCCGCGTCATACGTCGAGGCTTCTTCGCGGCCAGGAGGCCTCCCATGAGCAAGCCCGAAACCTTCGAAGTCCACTGGAAGAAGTCCAAGGTGCGCGACGTCCTGGACGCCGTCCGCGACTACCCCTGGCCGCCGTCGCCCGAGGTCCCCCCGGACGGACCCGGGGGCTGGGCCTACGGCTGCGACGGCAAGTATCTGCGCGAGCTCTGCGACCACTGGACCGACGCGTATGACTGGCGCGCCGCCGTCGACGACCTCAACCGCTTCCCCCAGTTCAAGGTGCGCATCGAGGATTTCGACATCCACTTCGTCCACCTGGTGGGCGAGGCGGGCGGATCGCGACCGCTGATCCTCACCCACGGCTGGCCGGGCTCGCACTACGAGTTCTGGCAGGCGGCGGAGAAGCTCGCCTTCCCCTCGCGCTTCGGCGGCGAGGCGGCCGACGCCTTCGACCTGGTGATCCCGACGCTGCCCGGCTTCGGCTATTCCTCGAAGCCCGCCAAGCCGGTCGGCCAGCGCACCACCGCGCGGCTCTTCAACACCCTGATGACCGAGGTGCTGGGCTACGACCGCTACCTCGCCCAGGGCGGGGACTGGGGCGCGCTGGTCACCTCGTGGCTCGGGCAAGACCACGCCGCCCACGCCCGGGCCATCCACCTCAACATGATCGGCTTCCGTCCCGCCGGCGGGCCGACGTCCGACGCCGAGATCCAGTGGATCCAGCGCCAGAGCGGCATGATGGAGGTCATGGGCGCCTACTTCCGCCTGCAGGCGTCCAAACCCCAGTCGCTGGCCTGGCTCGGCGCCGGCAATCCCGTGGGCCAGGCCGCCTGGATCGCCGAGCGTTTCCACGACTGGTCGGACCTCTCCGAAAAGCCGTTCGACGAGGTCCACCCCAAGGACCGCCTGCTCACCAACATCATGCTCTACGTGATGACCGGCTCCTTCACGACCGGCGCCTGGTACTACCGCGGCCTGATGGAGGAGGGCGGGGTGGTCTTCCAGGAGGGCCAGCGCTGCGAGACGCCCACCTCGTTCGCCAACTTCCCCGGCGAGCCGCTCTACACCGCCCCGCCGAAATCCTGGGCGGAGCGGGCCTACAACATCGTCCGCTGGACCGACATGCCCCGCGGCGGCCACTTCGCCGCCATGGAGGAGCCGGACCTGTTCGTCGCCGACGTGCGAGCCTGGGGCCGTGACCCGGAAGGGGCGAGCGCCGCCACGGCGGCCCGGCCGGCGGAAACGGCCGACGTCTGACGCCCCTCCGCGGGGCGCCTTGGGAATTCACCCGATGGCCGGGCGCCGCGCCGGCGGCGACAACGCGCTGCGTGCGGACCGAAGCGATCCAGGGCGAGGCTCTCCCGCGGCCGAGCGAGCCGCGCTGGCCCGTCGCGCTCACTGTCGCCGTCACCCTGGCGGTGCTCATCCTGCTGCCCGCCCGCGTGCGGCTCCTGCCCGCCTCGGTGATCTATCCCATTGGCGCGGCCTTCCTGACGCCCCTCGTGCTCTGCGCCCGGCGGCCCACCAGCGCGGAATGGATGCGCATCGAGCCGGTCTCCACCTTCACCTTCGTCGCTGTGGCGGGGGCGGGGAATCTCGTCGTCCTCTCCCAGCTTATCCTGGAGATGATCGGACGCGCTCCGGCCATCGACGGCCTGCGCCTCCTCAGCTCGAGCATCGCGGTCTGGGCCACGAACGTGCGACTTCACCCTCTCCGGCCGGGTCATCGGGGCGAAGTTCCGGTTCTACTTAGCGCCTCCCTCTGGCCCCCGATGCGGCCCCCGCGCTAATACCCCCGCCATGGCCCGCTACGACTTCGCCTCCGACAACACCGCCGCCGCCGCGCCCGAAGCCATGGAGGCGGTTCTGGCCGCCAACTCCGGCTTCGCATCCGGCTACGGGACCGACCACGTCACCCGCGAGGCGGCCGACCTGGTCCGCCAGGTCCTCGACGCCGACGCCGAGGTCCGCTTCGTCGCCTCCGGCACCGCCGCCAACGCCATTTCTCTGGCCGCGCTCTGCCGCCCGTTCGAGGCGGTCGTGGCCCACGACCACGCCCACGTCTGCACCGATGAGACCGGCGCGCCCGGCTACTTCGGCCAGGGCCTGGGCCTGATCCGCCTGCCGGGCGCCTCGGGCCGCATCGATCCGGCCGCTCTGGAGACCGCGCTGGCCGCCCCCGACGTCTCCTACCGCCAGTCGCCCGCGGCGCTCTCGCTGACCAACGCCACCGAATACGGCACGGTCTACGCCGCCGAGGCGCTCGAACGCCTGATCCGGCCGGTGAAGGCCAAGGGCTACGGCGTCCACCTGGACGGCGCGCGCCTCGCCAACGCCGCCGCGGCCGGCTTCGAGCTCAAGCGGATCAAGGATCTCGGCGTCGACATCCTGGTGATCGGCGGCACCAAGGCGGGCATGCCGCCCACCGAAGCGGTGGTGATCTTCGACCGCGACCTCGCCCGCCGCTTCGACGCGCGCCTGAAGCAGGCGGGCCAGCTCCCCTCGAAGGGCCGCTTCTACGCCGCCCCGTTCATCGGCATGCTGAAGGACGGCGCGCTGGTCCGCCACGGCGCCCACGCCAACGCCATGGCCAAACGGCTGGAGGCGCTGATGCCCTTCCCGGTGCGCCATCCGGTGGAGGCCAACGGTTTGTTCGTGGAGATGGACGAGCCCACCCTGAAGCGGCTCCACGGCCTCGGCTGGTTCGTCTACCGCTTCCTGGACGGCACGGTGCGGTTCATGTGCTCCTGGGCCACAACGCCCGACTCCGTCGACGAGCTCGGCCACGCGCTGAAGTCGGTGGCCTGACCCCCGGCCGCCTTCGCGAGGCGACGGGAAGCCGAAAGAAAAAGCGGCCGCGCCCGGGAGGAAGGGCGCGGCCGCTGACTTCGCGAACCTGATCCGGGGGGAGGGGGAGGTTCAGCGATATTGTTGCAGTCGCGTGGTGCGCAGCCCCGCCATGCCGTGGCGGTCGATGGACCGTTGCCAGGCGAGGAACTCCTCGGAGGTCAGCGAGTACTTCTCGAGCGCGTCCTCGAGCGACAGCAGACCGCCGCGGACAGCCGCGACCACTTCCGCCTTGCGGCGGATCACCCACCGCCCGGTGTTGGGCGGCGGGAGGTCCTTCAGGGTCAAGGGCGCGCCGGTGGGGCCAATGACGTAGGCTTCTCCACGGCTGTTCGTGCGCACCTGTTGTTGTTGCAACATGGCTTCTAAGCTCTTCCCACCATCACTGTTGATGGGAAACATAGCGGCCGGCTCCTAACGGCCGCTGAATCGCCATAGTAAACAAACGACTAACCATAATCCCCCCGTGTAATATTATGGTACAACAGACGCTTGGGTCAGAAGTTAAGATCGATTAACTCCCGAAGTCATCGAATAATATTGATGAGTTCATTGAGCATATTGTCGGCTGTTGTGATGATCTTCGACGAAGCCGAGTAGGCTTTCTGTGTCGTGATCAGGCCCGTGAACTCCGACGACAGATCGACTGTCGAGGCTTCCAGGCTGGAGGGCGAGATCTGGCCCGCGCCGCCAAGGCCGGCCTGCTTCAGCACCATCTGGCCGGCCTGCAGCGTGGACTGGTAGGCGTTGCCGTTGACGGTGGTCAGCGCGTTCGCGTCGGGGAAGGTGGCCACCGCGACCTGCGAGATCTTGCGGACCTGGCTGTTGTCGAAGATCGCCGAGACCACCCCCTGGGGGTTCACCTGCACGCCCACGATGTTGCCGACGCCCGCTCCGTCGTTGCTGATCGAGTCCACCGTCGAGGTGGCCGCGTACTGGGTCAGCTTGGTCAGGTCGACGTTGACCGTCTGGCCCTGCAGCCCGAGCGTGTCGGACCAGCGCGGCTGTCCCGCCGTGCCCGAAGCGCCCAGCACCAGCTGCGGCGTCGCGCCGGCCGCGCCGAACAGGGTCGAGGTGGCCAGGTTGATCGAGCCGTCCTGGTTGAAGTCCACCTTGCCGGCGGCGATTTGGCCCGGTTCTCCGGCCACCGACACGTCGGACGCCGGGACCGCGTAGATTTCCGCGTGCCATTCGTTGGGCGCCGCCGAGCTCCTCAGGAATGCCATCTCCATCTTGTGCGAGCCGCCCATGGAGTCGGTGACGTTCAGGTCGAGGGTGAAGTCCGGCTTCGTCCCCGTGGCGGGGTTTTTGGCGTAGTCCGCCATGCTCTTGTTGGTCGTGGCGTTGTAGGTCGCCTCGCCCGAAGAGACGACGCCGCTCTGGTCCAGGTTCGCGGCGATCCCGACATTGCCGGTGGCCTGCACGGCGGCCCCGAGATTCTTCACGTTGATCGGCCCGAGCTTGGTCAGGTCAGACGGGTCGGGGGCGAAGGTCCCGGTCGAGGAGGCGGGCCAGCCCTGCAGGTAGAGGCCCGAGTCGTTGACCAGGTAGCCGCTGGCGTCGACCGAGAAGGTGCCGTCGCGGGTGAACTCCACCCCGGCGTTGCTCGCCGCGCCGGTGGGCGTGTTGCTCACCACGAAGAAGCCGTCGCCCGAGATCGCCATGTCGGTGTTCGTCGACGAGGTCTGGATCTGGCCCTGGTTGCTGACGAAGTGGCGGGTGATACCCTCCACCCCGCCGGCCGAATACTGCGCCTGCGAGCCCTGCTGCTGATCGGCGACGATCTGCGAGAAGTCGACCTGGCTGCGCTTGTAGGCGACGGTGTTGACGTTGGCGATGTTGTCCGAGATCGCCGCCAGCGCCGAGGAGTTGGCCACCAGGCCAGACACGCCGGCGAGCATTGCGGAGTTGATGCTCATGGGTCCTTCCGTTCTCTCCTAGAGGGCCCGCGTGCTGCGGATCCCGGCCGCCTTTCCGATGCGCCGGGAGAGACGGCCTTTTGCCGCCGGGGTTGCTGGGGGTCGTGGCGTCGGCTCATGCGCCGCTCGCCGCGGTGACGTCGGTGACCTGGGTCCAGGGAACCGACGTGGGGCCGACGTTGATCATCGTCTGGCCGCTCGACTGTTCGACGCCGGTGACGACGCCCTGGACGTAGGTGGTGGTGTTGATGGTCGCGCCGCTCGCGTCGGTGGCGGCCACCTGCAGGGTGTACTGCCCGTCCGGCAGCGAGACGCCGTTCAGGTCCTTGCCGTTCCAGCTGATCGTGTGGTCGCCGGCGGACATGTCGCTCGGGCTCTCCACGTGCACGATCTGGCCGGCCGCGTTGGTGATGGTCAGCTTCACGTCGGAGGCCGCCGCCGGCAGGTTGTAGGTCCACTGCGCCTGACCGTTCGCGAGGTTGGCCTGGTTGCTCTTGGCCTTGACGTTCTTGCCGATCAGGCTGACCGCCGTGGAGACGCCGTTGGAGGTGTTGTTGGCCACCTGCTGCAGCAAGTTGTTGCCGGTTAGCTGCGCCTCGACGCCGCTCATCTGCACCAGCTGCTGGGTGAACTGGTTGGAATCCAGCGGCGACAGCGGGTCCTGGTTCTTCAGCTGCGTGGTGAGCAGGCTGAGGAAGGTGTCGAAGTTGCTCGAGAGCTGGCTCAGCGCGGCGACGTTGGTGCTGCCGCCGCCCGCGCCCGACGCGCCGGAGGCGGCGGAGCTGGTCGGAGTGGTGGCGGAGGTCGCGGGAAGGGTCATGGTTCGCGTCCCATCAGATCCGTATGTCCAGGCCGGAGTCGGTGGCGTTGCGCAGGTAGGCGAGCCCCCCGGCGGCGGTTTGGACGTCGTCGGCGGCGCCCAGCGCCGTCTGGAAGGCCCGTCCGCGGAAGGCGGCCTGGCCTGAGGAGTCCTGCTGCTGCTGGCCCGCGCCGGGCTGTTGCCCGCCGCCGCCTGCAAGGTTGAAGGAAAGCCCGTCGGAGAGGTCGAAGCCGGCCTGCTGCAGCGCCTGCTGCAGCTCGCCCGAGCGGGCCTGCAGCTCCTTCACCGCCTGCGGGTTATCGCAGGCGAGCGCCGCCGTCACCCGGCCGTGGGCGCCGATCTCGACGCTCACATTGACCTTGCCCAGGCCCGCCGGCTCCAGCTCCACGTCGAACCGCGTCGAGCGGCCCTCGAGCTTCTTGACCATTTGGGCGGCGAGGCTCGCCACCGTCTGCGGCGTGGCGCGCGGCGCGGCCGCCTGCGCCTGCAGCGCAGCCTGGCTCGCCGGGGTCAGCGTCGGGGCGCCGAACGCCCCCTGGCTCAGGCCGGCGCTCCCGTCGTCCGCGCTCGCGGACTTGTCGCCGCCGGGCAGGGCGGGATCGCCGTCACCGTCGTCCGCCGAGGCGGCGCCGCCGACGGGCGCGCCTGAGG
>JAGWSE010000261.1 GCA_028869395.1 Alphaproteobacteria bacterium
AGCTGCTCGGCGCCCTGCTCGCCCAGGATGGTGCGGCTGTCGATCTTGGAGGTGACCTGGAAGCTGATCCGGGTCGGGAAGTTCGCCTTGATGGTGCCGGTGATGACGTCCACCGACGGGCGCTGGGTGGCCATGATCAGGTGGATGCCGGCGGCGCGCGCCATCTGGGCCAGGCGCTGGACGGCGCCTTCGATGTCCTTGCCGGCGACCATCATCAGGTCGGCCACTTCGTCGATGATCACCACGAGGTAGGGCATGGGCTCGGGGTTGATCTTTTCGGACTCGAAGATCGGCCGGCCGGCCTCGTCGAAGCCGGTCTGCACCGTGCGCTCGAAGTGCTCGCCCTTGGCCGCGGCCTCGCGGGCGCGCTCGTTGTAGGAAGCGATGTTGCGCACGCCGATCTTCGACATGCGGCGATAGCGGTCCTCCATCTCCCGGACCGTCCACTTCAGCGCCACGATCGCCTTCTTCGGGTCGGTCACCACTGGCGCCAGCAGGTGCGGGATTCCGTCGTAGACGGAAAGCTCCAGCATCTTCGGATCGACCATGATCAGCCGGCATTGCTCGGGCGGCAGGCGGTAGAGGATCGACAGGATCATCGCGTTGACGCCCACCGACTTGCCCGAGCCGGTGGTGCCGGCGATCAGCAGGTGGGGCATCTTGGCCAGGTCGGCGATGTACGGCTCGCCGCCGATCGTCTCCCCCAGCGCCACGGGCAGAACCTGCCCCCCGCGCTCGTACTCGTGGGCGGCGAGGAGATCGCGCAGGTAGACGGTCTCGCGCTTCTGGTTCGGCAATTCGATGCCGATGGCGTTGCGGCCGGGCACAACGGAGACGCGGCAGGCGGCCACGCTCATCGACCGGGCGATGTCGTCGGCGAGCGCCACCACGCGGGCCGATTTCACGCCGGCCGCGGGGACGAGTTCGTAAAGGGTCACCACGGGGCCGGGTCGGATCTGGTCCACCTGGCCGCGAACGCCGAACTCCGCCAGCACGCTCTCCAGCAGCTGGGCGTTTTGGCGCAGCGCGCCCTCGTCGAAGGCGGCCGCCCGCGGCTTCGGCTTCGCCAGCATGGAGAGCTCGGGCAGGCGGAAGCCGCCCGGCCGGGCGAAGTCGAAGGCGATCTGAGCCTCGCGCTCCTCGCGCGCCGACTGCTTCGGCGGCGTCTTGGGCGGCTTCACCTTAAGCGGAGCCGGGTCGAGCGGCTCAGGCGCGGCCTCCGTAGCGGAAATGTCGGGCGCGGCGGCGGCCCGGCGCGGCTGTCGCCTCGCCACCTGCGGCGCCCGCTCGGGCAGTGTGATCGGCGCCGGCCGGTCGAGCTTCTCGCGGATCCATTGGAAATAGCCGAGATAATCAAGCTTCTGCAGTCCGAGGCTCCAGACCAGCGCCGCCGCGGCGATCAGGCCCAGCAGGCCGGCGCCCAGCCCCCGCGCCATCGGTGCGTGCGCCAGCCGCAGCAGATGGGCGGTCCCGGAAAGCAGGGCGTCCCCCCACAGGCCGCCGAGCCCCTTGGCGAGCGGCCAGGCGGCCGGGGCCCGCGGTCCCGCGAGGGCGCCCGCCAGCGTCAGAACGCCCAGCGTTGCGGCCAAGGCGCGAAGTCGCAGGACCGGGCGCGAGCGATCGGGCTCCGCCGCCGTTACCCGCGCCAGGCCCAGCACCACCATGGCGATGGCGACGAAGGCGCAGGCGAGGCCGAGCGATTGCACGCCCGCGTCCGCCAGCACTGCGCCCGGCGCGCCAAGCGCGTTGGTCGCCTTCGCCAGCCCCGCCGCATTCAGGCTCGGGTCGGCGGGATTGTAGGTGGCGAAGGCGGCGGCGAGGGCCGCGCCGGCCGCGGCCGTCATGCCGCCTCTCAGGCGCGCGG
>JAGWSE010000262.1 GCA_028869395.1 Alphaproteobacteria bacterium
CACCGGGCGAATGAGGCTGGAACGCGGGCCGGGCCGCCTGCTGGGCGAAGCGGGCGGAGGGCGGCGCGTGCGCTGACCGGGCCTCGGCCTGCCGCATCGTCGCCATCTCGGCGGTCGCCGCTCGCGCGCTCGCAGCCGGAGGCCCACGATAGGCCGCCTCGCGGCCGTGCGCCCCTGCGGCAGGACCACCGGGACGTGTCCATTGTCTCGCCAGCATCGGCGATGTCGTCGGGGGCGTCCGCTTATCGTTCCACGTTCGGAAAGCTGGACGCGGCGCGGCCATGGCTCCTGCGGCGTTCGGCGCCACACGCGCCGGCGGCGCCATGTCCACGCGCTGGACGAAGGCGCGGCCCCCGCGGGAGGCCCGCCACTGTCGCCAGGCGGGTTGGCTGGCCGGCGCGTTGATCCAGCCCTGCTGCGCCTGGACCACCGCCGGAGCGCGCTGGCGCCAGGCGCCGGGATCGACGGGCTGGCGGGGCGCGCGCCCATAATCCTGATACATCTGGTAGCCGCGCGACCAATCCTGGCGCGCCTGCGGATAGTATCGGTCGTACTGGTCGGCGGAGAGCAGCGCGCCGGCGGCGCTGAACAGGGCGATCAGCGCTCCGTTCGGTCCATAGGCGTAGCCATAATTGGCGTCACGGACGAAGTAGGGATAGGGGTCGCCGGGCTGGTAGTAATAGAAGCGGTAGGCGCCGCCGTAGGGCTCAGCAAACATGAGGGAATCGTCGGCGCTCTCCCAGACCCACGGCTCCTCGTCGCCATAATAGAAGCCATAGTCGGGCGGCGTATCGTAGAAGGCGCGGTCCAGAGCGTAGGCCCGCTCAGCATAGGGATAGGCGCTGTCGGGCGTGAACTGGCCGCCATGCGGGTAGGCCGGCGCCGCATAGGGGTCGATCGGGCCGGGCTGAGGCAGACCGAACGCGGCCTGTGGTCCTGGCCCACGCGCCAGCAGCGGCCGGTTGTCTATCTTGCAGCCGGCGAGCGTTATGGCGCTGGCGGCGAGGAGAAGGATGGTCTTGCACGCGACGGTCGTCTTTGAGGACATGGATCTGGCTCGCCGGTTGCGCGCCGAAGACATCGGCGCCAGGGGACGATCCGCCGGACGGCCTCCGTCCCAGGCCGCACGGCCGCACTGTTGCAACGTCCGCCCCGCGCAAGGGGTTGCCGATCAGCCCCGGGCCCTCCCCACCCTGTCCGCCGCGGCGACGTCGTCCGAGTGGAACCTCGACGCGTGAGACCGGTCGGCTACACGCGGCGGCTTCTGCTGCGCCAGCTCGCCCTCCTGGGGGTGGGCGCGGGCGCGGCCTGGTGGATCCGCGAGCGCTATCTGTTCCCGAAGCCGATCGTGGACTTCCCCGCCGGAGCCTCTGCGACGGCCTGGACGCCGCTTCCGGACCCCACCGGCCTTATTGAGATGACGGCGACCGTAGCCGGGATCCCCCTGCGGGTGGTCGTCGACTCCGGCGCCCAGTTCTCCGTCATCGACCGAGCGCTCGCCGCCCGCCTCGGGCTGAAGCCGGCGCCATTGCCCATGCTGGCCTTCGGCGTCAGCGGGGCGCCCAGCATCACCCACACCGTGGAACTGGACCTCACCCTCGCAGGCCTCGCCATCCACCGCATGCACGCCGCCACGCTGGAACTGCTGTCGCTTTCGGGCGCGATCCGGCGGCCGTTCGCGATGCTGATCGGGCGCGACGTTCTGAGGACGGTGACCGCCGACGTCGACTGGCCGAACCACCGGGTCCGTTTCGTGAGCCCCGGCGCCTATTCACCCGAGCGGAGCGCCCGGGTGGCGCCCACGCAAATCCGGGGCGGCGCACTGATGACCCCCGTGGGCATCGAGGGCGCGGCGCCGGTCGAGGTGATGGTGGACACCGGCGCCACATCGGAGATCGCGCTGTCCGAGCAGACCGCGCGTCATCTCGGGCTTCTGGCCGGCCGCCCCGTAGAGACCGGCGCGTCGGTGAGCCTGGGCGGCTTCAGTCAGGATCGCGTCGTGCGCGCGGGCTCGGTGGAGTTCGCCGGACGGCGTCTCGACGATGTGGAGGTGCAGGTCTTCAAGCCCTCCGTGCAGGGACCGATGCCGGCCGGGCTCCTGGGCGTGGGCATCCTCAGGCGCTACCGCGTGGGCCTCGACCTTGGCGCTGGGGTCCTATGGCTCAGCGGCCCCGCCGCCGAAGGGCCGCGCCGCGGGATGGCCGCGCGCCGGTTGCTGAAGAGCTGATCTGGGGCGCCGCTAGGCCGACACCGTGAACAGGTGGACCCCGAACCGGTGCACCGCCACCGCCCTCAGGCCGCGGCTGGCGATCATCTGCTGCACGGCCGCCAGGAGCTCGATCTCGTTGGCGCAGGTGAGCGCTTCGAAGACGGGCGGTCCCTCCTCGCCTTCCAGGTAAAGCTCGTAGGTCATGTGCGTGGGCATGTGACGGGAACGCTCGCGGCCGGCCGCGGTACAAGTACGCCCCGCTCGCGCGGCCGAACGGCGGCAAGGGGTTGGCGCGTACCATCCCCGCACCGCCCAGCCATCCTAGGGAAACTACGTAAGCCTCGCCGTCACGGCTTCGCGGGCGGTTCGCGCTCGAAGGTTCCCGTCGGCCCCGGGAACACGACGGGGCTCTCGAAACCGTCCGCCGACAGCGCCGAGACGCCGAAGAAATAGTCGTCGATGTTCACGGACTTCAGCGTCATGTGGTCGGGCGAAGTCGCCACCCGGCTGTAGCGCCACTGCGGAGCCGTGGTGGACCGCCACCAGACCTTGTAGGCGGCCGCCGCCGGCTCGGCGTTCCACTTCAGCGTCGTGTCGGGCGTCACCGCGCCGCTGATCGTGACCCCCGTCGGCGGAGCCGGCGCGGATGCAAGCGCGGCCATGGTGACGACGTTCAGCCGCGTCACCTGGGCGAGGTACGGGAAGTCGACGCCGCCGATCACGTCGCCATAGTGGATGCCGTTCTCGACGCGAATGTCCTGGTGCTGGCGCGTGTAGTTCTCCGCCGCCTCGGTGACCCGCACCGCCGGATAGCCCGCCTTGAGCATCTCGACCTGGTCGCCGCCACGGCCGTAGCGATCGGTCCGGTACACCATCACCACGTGCAGGTTGGTGAGGTACTTGTCCGCGAGCGTGGCCATGAACCGGGCGAGGTTGCGCGAGGGGCTGTCGACTTCGCCGCCATTGTAGCGGCGCCGCGCCGCTTCCTGCGGCGTCTCGGTGGTGCGCGTCCCTTCCGAGAAGATCCGGACATGGGTGTTGTCGCGAATTCCGGACATGCCCTCGGTGTTGCCGATGATGTCGTTGTTGAGGTCGGCCTCGACGCGCCAATTGTGGGCCACGGCGTAATCGGCGAGCACATGGCCGCCATAGAGGCCCTGCTCCTCCCCCGAGAGCGTCGCGAAGACCAGAGTGGCGGGATACCTGTGCTTCGAGAGCACGCGCGCCGCCTCGATCACGGCGGCGGCGCCCGAGCCGTCGTCATTGGCGCCAGGCGCGTCCGACGTGGCGTTCATCACGTCTGAGACCCGGGAATCCATGTGGCCCGAAATGACAATCACACGACCCGGATCGGTCGTCCCCGGCAGGATCGCCAGCACATCCATGACCTGGGTCGGCTTGGGCAGCCTGGAGCCCGTGAAGGTCTCCGACGGCGTTTCGATCTGCAGGCAGCCGCCGCAGTCGCGTGAGATGGCTTCGAAATCCGAGGCGATCCAGCGCCGCGCCGCGCCGATGCCACGGGAGTTCGAGGTCGTGTCCGAGATGGTGCTGCGTGTGCCGAACGAGACCAGCTTGGCGATGGTCGCGTGCTCCTGCTCGGGACTGACCTGCGCCGCGACTTCATTCAGCAGGGGCTGCTCGCCGCCGAGCGGCGGCTGGGCGGCGGCGGGAAGGGCGAGGACGGACAGGGCGGCGGTGACGACGGCGACTTTACGCAAGGCGAAGCTCCCGGCTTGAGGCGGGGACCTTCACCCCCGGCCTGCGGCTCCCGCAAGCCGGACATGTATCCCGACGCGATCTTCGCCTTAGTCCGCCGTGAAGCTCTTAGAAAGCCCCGAATAGGCCCTGGCTGAACCAGCCGGCCGCGAAGCTCGCCAGCGCCACCACCAGGAAGAACGCGAGCGCCGGCGTGAAGAAGTCGTCGTCAGCCACGGGGCCCTCTCTCTTTTGCCCACAGAGGCCCAATGAAACCGCAACTACGCCAACGGTTCCTTAAGGCCTCAGGCGCGGTTCGCAGGCCTGTCGAGTTCTGCCTCCAGCGTGCTGTCGCGGTGGTAGATGTCGGGGCGGATCGAGAGCTTCCTGCCCTGCGGAATCGCGGTGAAGTAGACGATGTAGACGGGGATCGGCTGGGAGAGGTCGATCCGGGTCTCCGGCGGGCCGGGCTGTCCCAGTTGGTCGGCATCGGCGGCCAGCAGCCACTTGGCGAGCCTGGGGGCGGCCGACAGGCGCACGCAGCCCGCGCTGTCGGTGCGCTGCTGGTCGGCGAAGAACTGACGCAGCGGCGAGTCGTGCAGGTAGATTCCGAGGCTGTTGGGAAAGACGAACTTGACCTTCCCCATCATGTTGTCGGGTCCGGGCAGCTGGCGCATGCGCAGCGTCACGCGGCCAGCCGCGACCGCGGCCCAGTCCACCTCCTGGGGGGACAGGACGCGTGCATCGGGCGTCCAGCCCGAGAGCGCCTGCATATGCTGGCTGGCGAGCCAGCCGGGTCCGTAGCGGAGAACCTTCGGCGCCACCGAGTTCTGGACGAGGTCCGGAGGGATGTTCCAGTAGGGCCGGATCACCGCATAGCGGACCAGCCCAGCCATGGCCGGCGTGGGCTCGCTCGGCTTTCCGACAACCACCCGCATCGAGTCGACCGGCTGGCCATCCTGGTAGAGCCAGAGCCTCTGGGCCGTCGCATCCACCAGGATGTAGCGCGGTCCGAAGTCGGCGGGCAGCGCCCGTGCGCGCTCCAGGTTGACCTTGAGCAGCCGCGCCGTCGCGGGATCGCCGCCGTTCGCGCGCAGCGCCGCGAGTGAGGCGCGGAGCTGCTGGTAATAGGGGTTCATCCGCTCCAGGTCGGCCACGGCGGCGGACGGCGATCGGGACGCGCCCAGAATGCGCAGCACTGAAATCCGGTCGAGCCTGGGCGGGGCGACGCTCGGGTCGACATAGATCATCTGCGCCCCCGGCTTGGGCGCATGCAGGTCCGAAAGGTAGCCGGAAGCAGCTGCCGAGAGCGCGATCTCGGCGGCCGCCAAGTCGGCGGATCGGCCACTGGCCGCGCGAGCCAGCACCTCCGGCAAACCTGAGGCGTCGTAAGACTCCGGATCGAGGTCGTCGGCGCGCGCGTCGGCGACCGCCTGGACCACCGTCTGGGCGCCGCGCTTGACGCCCCAGCCCTGGATCCAGATGGGGCGGTAGTCGCGCGCACGATAGAAGGCCTCGAGCGCGGGATCCGCGCCGGCCAACTGTGCGCGCAGGGCCTCGCCGAAGGGGTCCAGCCGGACGACGGCGCCCGCCGCGGGCGGAAGCGGGGCGACGCGGGCGGAGAGGGGCATGGCGAACGCGCAGGCGAGCGCCGTGACCCCCACCGCCCAGCGGGACCGCCCGGCGGGTTCGGCCGGACGGTCCTCAGGCTGTGACGCGGTCGGACTCAGCCGCGCTCCCCGGCGGTCGAGCTGTTGCCGTTCGAGCCGGAATAGCTCGAGTTCGACGACGTGCCGGTGTTGGCCATGTTGGACGATTGGTCCGAGGTCGTGGCCGAGGTGTTCGACCCATTGTTCATGGCCGAATTCGCCGACGTCCCGGAGTTCGAATAGTTCGAGCCGACCGTGCCACTGGTGTTGGCGCTGTTGTCGGTGGCCGCGTTCGAGCTGTTGCCATTGTCATAGCTCGAGGCGGGCGCGCCGGCCGTGCCGTTCGCGCCGGACGAGGACGAGCCGGAGGTGGTCTGGGCGACGGCCACGGCGCCGATGGCGAGGGCGCCGAGGACGCCCGCGATGGTAGCGATCTTCATGAGAAGACTCCTGTTGCGGTAGGCGTGGCGGCAAACCGGTCACGAGGGCGTGTGTTCCCGCGAGTTGCGAATTGTGAAAACGCCGGTACCGAAACGGGCGGCAATTTCACCGCGGGCGTTCGTTGACTTATGGCGGCGCCCGCGTATAAGTCCGCCCCTCTCGCCCGCGGGCCGTCTCGCGGGCGCGTTCCGTTTTGCACCAAAGCTCTAGTTTCGAAGGCGCGCGAAGATGTACGCGGTGATCAGGACCGGCGGCAAACAGTACCGGGTCCAGCCCGGCGATCTGATGGTCGTCGAAAAGCTCGACGGCGAACCCGGCGCGAACGTCGCCTTCGGGGACGTGCTGATGCTCGGCGAAGGCGAGGCGGTCACAGTCGGCGCGCCGCTCGTGGAGGGCGCGACCGTGTCGGCGACCCTGATCGAGACCCGCAAGGGCGAGAAGGTGAAGATCTTCAAGAAGATCCGTCGCCAGGGCTATCGCCGCACGCGCGGGCATCGCCAGCTGCAGAGCGTGCTTCGGGTCACCGCCATCGCCGGCGCCGGCAAGGAAGCCACGTGGGACGGCGAAGTGAAGCTCATCACCAAGGCCGAGCTCGACGCCCGCGCCCGTGGCCTGGACTATGTGGCCCCACTGGCGGCCGGAGTCGCCCCGGTCGCGACGCAAGCCACGCCTGCCAAGCCGAAGGCCACGCCGAAGAGGGCCAAGACCGCCGAGGAGGTCGTAGCCTCCGACGAGGTGAAGGCCGCAATGGACTCCGCCGAGACCAACGCCCCCGTGGCCGAGGCGACGCCGAAGAAGGCTGCGCCCAAGAAGGCGGCGGCGCCCAAGGCCGAAGCCGGCGGCGAGAGCGAGAAGAAGCCGGCCGCCAAGAAGGCGCCGGCCAAGAAGAAGGACGAGGGCGCGGCCGAGTAAGGCTGGCGTCCCCAAGAGTTAGGAGAGCGCAATGGCTCACAAGAAATCCGGCGGCTCGTCGCGCAACGGCCGCGACTCGCGCGGCCAGCGCCTGGGCGTGAAGAAGTTCGGCGGCGAAGCGGTGCTCGCCGGCAACATCATCGTGCGCCAGCGCGGCACCAAGTGGCGTCCGGGCGACAACGTGGGCGTGGGCAAGGACCACACCCTCTTCGCGCTTTGCGACGGCGCGGTGAAGTTCGTCACCAAGCGAGACGACCGCACCTACGTGACGGTGGTCCCGGCCATGGAGATGAACGCCAGCTAGGGCGGAACCTCTTCATCCGGTTCCGCCCAATCCAATCAGGCGGACCGGACAAAGCTCAAGCGGGGAGTCCGGACGCCGGGCTCCCCGCTTTGCATTTGGGCCTCCGCGAAGGAGGCCGGGAGGGTGACGAGATGTGTGCGATCGAAGTGACGCCCGTGATTTCGACCGAGCGGCTGGTGCTGCGCGGGCCGGTGGCCGGCGATGCGGCCGCCATGGCCCGGCTCGCCGGCGACATCAACGTGGCCGGCCAGACCTGCGCGATTCCGCATCCCTTCAACGAGGACGATGCGGAGCGGGCGGTGGCGCGAGCCATGCATCTCGACTGGGGTCGCGAGGCGAAGTTCGTGATCGAGCACCGGAACTTCGGCCTGGTCGGCATGCTGGGCTTCCGCACCGGCGCGCTCGGCCGGCCCGAGCTGTCGGGCTGGATCGGCCGCCCCTTCTGGAACCGCGGCTACGCCACCGAGGCCGCGCGCGGCGCGCTGACCTGGGTCAGGCGCGACTGGCGCAAGCGTCTGGTCGTCGCCGGCCACTTCGCCGACAACCCGGCCTCGGGCCAGGTGCTCTGCAAGGCGGGCTTCCTCTACACGGGCGACGTCGAGATGAAGCCGTCGAAAGCCCGCGGCGAAGCCGTGCCCACGCGCATGATGGTGTGGCTGGCGTGATGCTCTCGGCCTCTTCCCGCGCCTCTCCCCGCGCGCGGGAAGAGGCAGATGTGCTAACGGCGTGAAGTCATGAAGTTCCTCGACCAGGCGAAGATCTACATCCGGTCCGGCAACGGCGGCGCGGGCGCTGTCTCGTTCCGGCGGGAGAAGTACATCGAGTACGGCGGCCCGGACGGCGGCGACGGCGGCCGCGGCGGCGACGTGTGGGTCGAGGCGGTGGACGGGCTGAACACCCTCATCGACTACCGCTACCAGCAGCATTTCAAGGCCAAGACCGGCGAGCACGGCATGGGCCGCAACCGCCATGGCGCCGACGGGGAGGACGTGGTGCTGCGCGTGCCCGTGGGCACGCAGGTGCTGTCGGACGACAAGGAGACCTTGATCGCCGACCTCGACGAGGCCGGCAAGCGGATCCGCCTCCTGAAGGGCGGCAACGGCGGTTTCGGCAACACGCATTTCAAGGGCCCGATCAACCAGGCGCCGCGCTTCGCCATGCCGGGCCAGGAGGGCGAGGAAGCCTGGATCTGGCTCCGCCTGAAGCTGATTGCAGACGTCGGCCTGGTGGGCCTGCCCAACGCCGGGAAATCCACCTTCCTGGCGGCGGCCAGCGCCGCCAAGCCCAAGATCGCCGACTATCCCTTCACCACGCTCTCGCCGAACCTCGGCGTGGTCGACCTCTCCTCCGGGGAGCGATTCGTGCTGGCCGACATCCCCGGCCTGATCGAAGGCGCGAGCGAAGGCGCGGGCCTGGGGACCCGCTTCCTGGGCCACGTGGAGCGCACCGCCGTGCTGATCCACCTTGTGGATGCGACGCAGGACGACGTGGCCGGGGCCTGGCGCACGGTGCGGGCCGAGCTCGACGCCTATGGCGAGGGGCTTGCCGACAAGACCGAGCTGCTGGCGCTGAACAAGGCCGACGCACTGGACGAAGCCACGCGCGAGGCGAAGGCGGCCGAACTCGAAGCGGCCGCGGGCGTGGCGCCGAAGCTTGTCTCCGGCGTCTCCGGCGAAGGGGTGACGGAGCTGCTTCGCGAGGCGTGGCGTCTCGTGCGGCGCCAGCGCGGGGAAGCGGCCGCTGAACACGACCGCGATAGCGGCTCGGAGGGCTGGGCGCCGTGAACGAGCTGGAGAGGGCCAAGCGCATCGTCGTCAAGGTCGGCTCCGCCCTCCTGGTCGGCCGCGACGGGGCGGCCGACGGACACTGGCTGCACGCCTTCGCCGCCGACGTGTCGCGCCTGCGCGAACGGGGCCAACAGGTCCTGGTGGTCTCCTCCGGCGCGGTGGCGCTGGGTCGACAGCGGGTGGGGCTCGCCCGTCGGCCTCTGACCATGCCGGAAAAACAGGCGGCCGCCGCAGCCGGACAATCGGCCCTGATGCGCGCCTGGGAGGAGGCCTTCGAGCCGCATGGGCTCGCCGCCGCCCAGGTGCTGCTCACCCGCGACGACACCGAGGTGCGGCGCCGTTGGCTGAACGCCCGGGCGACCGTCGAGACCCTGCTGCAGCTCGGGCTCGTGCCGGTGGTCAACGAAAACGACACCGTCGTGACCGAGGAGATCCGCTACGGCGACAACGACCGGCTGGCCGCCCGCGTCGCCCAGATGATCGGGGCCGACGTCCTGGTGCTGCTCTCCGACGTCGATGGGCTGTACACGGCGGACCCGAGACGCAATCCCGACGCCCGCCACATCGCGCGCGTCCCGCGCCTGACCTCGGACATCGAGGCGATGGCCGGCGGCGCCAACACGGCGGTCGGCCTCGGCACGGGCGGCATGGCGACCAAGATCGCGGCCGCGCGGATCGCCAGCGCGGCAGGCTGCGCCACCGTCGTCACCCTGGGCCATCGCCCCTCTCCGCTCGCCGCGCTCGAAGCGGGGGAACGGGCCACGGTCATCGAGCCCTCGACCACTCCGGCGGCTGCCTACAAGGCCTGGATCGCCGGTTCGCTCGCCCCCGCCGGCGCGGTGGTGGTCGACGCCGGCGCCGCCGCCGCCGTCCGGCGGGGCAAGAGCCTGCTGGCCGCCGGCGTCCGGCGCATCGAAGGCCGGTTCGGCAAGGGCGACGCCGTGATCATCCGCGACGAGGCCGGAGACGAGATCGCCCGCGGCCTTGTGCGCTATGACGCCGCCGACGCGGCGCGGATCTGCGGCCTGAAGTCGGACGCGATAGAGCCCGAGCTCGGCTATACCGCCGGCCCCCTGGTTCACGCCGACGACCTGGCGGTCGGGCAGGCGCAGGCGGCCCATTGATTGCCGCGCGCGCAGGATGCGCCTAGGTAAGGCTCAAGCTGAGCATAACGGGGCAGCGATGGACGACGCCGGCGCGAGCCTGCAGGCCGAGATGACCGCGATGGGCCGGGCCGCCAAGGCCGCGGCCCAGACGCTGCGCCTCGCCGACGCTTCGACCCGCACCCGGGCGATCGCCGCCATGGCCCGGGCCGTCCGCGCGCAGGCCGATGAAATACTGGCCGCCAACGCCAGCGACGTCGGCGCCGCGCAGGCGGCGGGGCTGGCGCCCGCCATGGTCGACAGGCTGGTCCTCGATGAAACTCGGCTGGAAAGCATGGCCGGGGCCCTGGAGACCGTCGCGGCCATCTCCGACCCCGTGGGGCAGGAGATCGCCCGCTGGACCCGCCCCAACGGACTCGACATCGCCCGCGTGCGCACGCCGATCGGCGTCATCGGCATCATCTATGAAAGCCGGCCCAATGTGACCGCCGACGCCGCGGCGCTCTGCCTGCGGGCCGGAAACGCGGTGATCCTGCGCGGCGGCTCGGAATGCCTAGCATCCAACCTGGCGATCCACGCCGCCCTCGCCGAGGCGCTGCGCCAGGAAGGCCTGCCCGAAGCCTGCGCCCAGATCGTCCGCACCCCCGACCGCGCCGCTGTGGGCCTTATGCTTTCGGGCCTCGACGGCGCCATCGACCTGATCATCCCGCGCGGCGGCAAGAGCCTGGTCGCCCGAGTGCAGGCCGAAGCCCGCGCCCCGGTGCTGGGACACCTGGAAGGGCTGAACCACGTCTTCCTGCACGCCAGCGCCGACCTGCAGAAGGCGATCGAGGTGACCGTCAACGCCAAGATGCGGCGTGTCTCCGTCTGCGGCGCGGCCGAAACCCTGCTCGTTGACCGCACGGCGGCCGGGCGACTGCTGCCGCCCGTCGCCGGGGCCCTCGAGGCCGCCGGCTGCGAGTTGCGGGGCGACGCGGCGGCGCGGGCGATCCAGCCGATGGCCGAGGCGACCGACGCCGACTGGACCACCGAGTACCTGGCTCCGGTGATGAGCGTCGCCGTCGTCGACGGCGTGCAGGGTGCGGCCGACCACATCGCGCGCTACGGCTCGGGCCACACCGACGCCGTGGTGGCGGAGGATCCCGGCGCGGCCGAGACCTTCGCGGACCTGGTCGATTCCGCCATCGTCCTCATCAACGCCTCCACCCAGTTCGCCGACGGCGGCGAGTTCGGCTTCGGCGCGGAGATCGGCATCGCCACGGACCGCCTGCATGCACGCGGCCCGGTCGGCGCGGAGCAACTGACGACCTACAAGTATGTGGTTCGCGGGTCCGGCCAGACGCGTCCCTAGGGCGGGCCGCCCGGGGGCGCTCAGGCTCGGTCTGCATCTCGAACCCGGGATGCGGGTCGGCCTGTTCGGCGGCTCGTTCAATCCGGCGCACGAGGGCCATGCTCACGTCGCCGAAACCGCCAAGCGCCGGCTTCGGCTGGACAAGGTGATCTGGCTCGTCTCACCGCAGAACCCCCTCAAGTCCAGTCACGAGACCGCAGACCTCAAGCACAGGATGGCGGCGGCGCGCCGGCTCGCCAACGAGCGCGGCATGATGGTTTCCGACGCCGAGACGCGGATCGGGGCGCAGTACACGATCGACATCGTGCGCGTGCTGAAAGCCCGCTATCCGCGGGTGAAGTTCGTCTGGGTGATGGGCGCCGACAGCCTGGCGAGCTTCCATCGCTGGCGCGGCTGGACCCAGATCATGCGAGAGATCCCGGTCGCCGTGGTCTCGAGACCGTGGATCGCGCTGAAGGCGCGCACCTCGCCAGCGGCGCGCAGGTTCGCGCGGTTCCGCCTGCCCTCTTCGCGGGCGGCGCTGCTGCCCGGGACCAAACCCCCGGCCTGGGTCTTCCTGCGTGGACCGTTCAACTTCCAGTCCTCCACCGCCTTGCGGGAACGTCTGCGCAAGCCCACGTCCTGATCTCTCCGCAAGACCTGACCGGCCGCGTCTTCTGTGTTAGGGTTGCAGATAGCGAGGACATCACAGGAGCAACCCCGCTGAACCGTAAGACCGCGCCCCGCGCGCAAGAGGTCTCCGCCCCGCCCCCTGCGGCGGCGCCCGACACCTCTGAAGACCAGAGTCGCGCCACCGCTCTGGAGGACCTGATCCTGGCCCGGCTGGACGACGACAAGGCCCAGGACGTCGTTTTCATCGATCTCAAGGGCAAGAGCCCCGTTGCGGACGGCCTCATCGTGGCCTCCGGGCGCTCGCACCGGCATGTCGGCGCCATGGCCGACCACCTGCTGCGGGCCCTGAAGGAAGAGGGCTACGGCAAGGCCCGCGTGGAGGGGCTTCCCCACTGCGACTGGGTGCTGATCGACACCGGCGACGTGATCATCCACCTGTTCCGGCCCGAGGTCCGCAGCTTCTACAACATCGAGAAGATCTGGTCGGTCGAGCCGCCCGCGCAGCAGCGTGCGCTGAACTGATCCGCTCTGCCCGTCCCGTTTCACGGGAAGGGAAGTGGACTCCTGACCGCCCCGCCCTCACCATGCGGGCGAGGGAGGAACAGCCATGTCCGAAACCCTGTCGCGCGACCTGCTGGATCGCTCCGCCACCGAGCTGGTGGCGGCGCTGGCCGGGCGCGAAGTGTCCTCCGTCGAACTGACCGAGGCCGCCATCGGTCGCATCGAAGCCCGCGACCGCGTCATCAACGCCGTCGTGGTCCGCGATTTCGACCGCGCCCGCGAAGCGGCCCGCGCCGCGGACGCGGCGCTGGCCCGCGGCGAGCGCAAGCCGCTGCTGGGCCTGCCGATGACGGTCAAGGAATCCCACGACATCGCCGGCCTGCCCTCCACCTGGGGCTTCGAGCTCTTCAAGGACTATGTGGCCCGCCGCGACTCCACCGGCGTCTCTCGCCTGAAGGGCGCGGGCGCCGTGATCCTCGGCAAGACCAACGTGCCGCCCATGCTATCGGACTGGCAGTCGAACAATCCGATCTACGGACGCACGGTGAACCCCTGGGATCCCACGCGCTCGCCGGGCGGCTCCTCCGGCGGCAGCGCCGCGGCGTTGGCCGCCGGCATGGTCCCGCTGGAGTTCGGCTCCGACATCGGCGGTTCGATCCGGGTGCCCGCCGCGTTCTGCGGGGTTTACGGCCACAAGCCAAGCTACGGTCTCGTGCCGACCCGCGGCCAGTCTCCAATGGGGCTGGAGGGCGCCGGGCCGCCGCTTGCCGTGGTGGGCCCGCTCGCCCGCACGGCGGGGGACCTGCAGCTCGCGCTCGACGTCCTCGCCGGGCCCGACGAGCTGGAGGCGGTGGGCTATCGGCTTGACCTGCCGCCCCCGCGTCACCCGGCGCTGGACGCTTATCGGATCCTGGTCGTCGACCGGCTGCCCGGCGTGGCCCTCGACGATGAGATCGGCTCCGCATTGAGCGGCCTCGCCGACCGGCTGACCGCGCTCGGCGCCAGCGTCGTGGGCGACGTGGGCCGCTTGCCCGACGCGGCCGCCTCGCGCGAGGTCTATATGGGTCTGCTGCAGACGGCGATGACCCGCGGCCAGCCTGGCGCCGCGCCGATGAATGCGCACGAGTACATGACCCTGATCGACCGCCAGCTCGGCGTGCGGCGGGAATGGGCCGCGCTGTTCGGCGACTTCGACGTGGTGCTGGCGCCCGTCACCGGCACGGTCGCCTTCCCGCACGTGGACGAGGCCGACTGGGCCAACCGGGTTCTGGTCATCAATGGGCGCGAGACGCCCTACCGCGACCAGCTGGCCTACCCGTCCCTGCCGCTGCTGCCGAACCTGCCCGCGACGGCCGCGCCGGTCGGCTTCACCAGGGCGGGCCTGCCGGTCGGGATCCAGGTGATCGGGCCCTACCTCGAGGATCGGACGACGATCGCGTTCGCCGGCCTCCTCGAGCGCGAATTCGGCGGCTTCCGCAGCCCGCCCCCGCTCTAGCTTGCGCATCGCCATTGTCGCCATCGCACGGCTCGGCCGCTCGCCGGAGGCCGAGCTCGTGAAGATCTACGCCGAGCGCGCCACGGTTGCGGGCCGGGCGCTGGGACTTGGCCCGGTCGAGCTCGTCGAAGTGGATGCGAAGAAGCCCGGCAAGGCGGCCGAGGCCGAGGCG
>JAGWSE010000263.1 GCA_028869395.1 Alphaproteobacteria bacterium
GGCCATGACCCGCCAGTAGCTCGGGCCGGCGAACGCATCCAGCGGATCAGCCGTGCTTGTCCTTGGCGCGAATCTCGTCCCAAAGGGCGTCCATCTCGGCGAGGTCGGACTGCGCTGGCGTCCTGCCGCGCTCCGCCAGACGAGCTTCGATATAGCGGAATCGGCGGCCGAACTTGGCGTTGGTCGACCGAAGCGCGTCTTCCGGGTCCACGTCCAGCGTGCGGGCGAGGTTGGCCACCACGAACAGCACGTCGCCCATCTCCTCGCGCGCCTTCTGCAGATCCCCGGCGGCGATCTCGGCCTTGAGCTCCGCGACCTCCTCGTCGAGCTTCTCCAGCACTTCCCTGGCGCTGGGCCAGACGAAGCCCACGGAGGCGGCGCGCCGGGACAGCTTCACGGCGCGGGTGAGGGCGGGAAGGCCAACCGGCACATCGTCCAGCAGGCTCTCGGACTCGCCCTTGTTCCCGTTCTTCTGGGCCCGTTCGGCGGCCTTCAGTCGGTCCCAGCCTTCCTTCTGCTCGGCCAGCGATCCGTAGGTCTCTGAGCCGAAAACGTGAGGGTGGCGGCGGACCATCTTGTCGTTGATGGCGCGGGCGACATCCTCGAAGTCGAAAGCGCCTTGCTCCTCGGCCATGCGGGCATGGAAAACCACCTGCAAAAGGAGGTCGCCCAGCTCATCCTTGAGGTCCGCGAGGTCGCCGCGCTCGATCGCATCGGCCACCTCATAGGCTTCCTCGACCGTGTAGGGGGCGATCGTCGCAAAGGTCTGCTCGACGTCCCACGGGCAGCCGTCCGCGCGATCGCGCAGCCTTGCCATGATCGCGATGAGCCGGTCGATGGGCCGCAGGTCGGCCGGAGGCGCGGGGCGGGTCATGGCCCTGTCCTGCGCCGGAACGGGTCCGCGCGCAATCGGTCCCGCGTCGCTCAGTGGCCGTCCGGATGACCGCGCGCCAGCCGGTGGGCGAAGCGCTGGATGGTGGCGTCGGCATCGCTCCAGACGCCGGTGGCGATCACCTCGCGCAGGTTCACGCTGTAGTCCTGATAGCCAACTGGCGTCACCCGGCCATCGGGCGCGACGATGCGGCCGCCGATGCGCGCGCCGCCCACGCTGACGCTGCGGGAATCGAGGTTCGGCGTATCGCCCAGCTGCTTCATGGTGGGGCGGTTTGGCTTGGCGTCGACGAGGATGAGCTCGACGCGAGTGTCCTGATAGGCGCCGGTGCGGGCGAGTTCGCGTTCGACCTCGGAGCGCAGCTCGGTGGCCAGGGAGTGGACGTCGCGCACTCCGTAGACTTTCGCGGCCTTGGCCTGCAGTTCCGGATCGATGGTGACGGAGACCGCGGCAGGCGCTGCGTGCGCGAGACCGGAAAGGCCGGCTGTCACGCCCGCTACCGCGGCGACGAGGGCGATCCGCATGGCTTTCTCCATTGCAGCACCAGAATTAGTCGCGTCGACCGCGATCGCAACGGGAGAGGTGTCCCACCGCAGTCACATCCACTTTTCGCCTAAGATAGATTATCGGAAATAATGGCTAGGCCGCAGGGCCAGGTAGCTGGAGGTCGCCCCGGGCGATCCGCTGCAGGGTTTCCACGAAGAACGCCGGCTCCTCGGCGCGCACCCGGGCCTCCAGCATCTCGGGCGTGTCCCCCGCAAGCACCGGCACGGATTTCCGCGCCACGACGGGGCCGTGATCGTATTCCTCGTCGACCACGTGGATCGTCACCGCGCTCTCGGTCGCGCCGGCCGCCACGACGGCCTCGTGCACCCGGCGGCCATACAGACCTCGGCCGCCGAACGTCGGCAAAGGCCCCGGATGGATGTTCAGCACGCGGCCCGCATAGCGCGCCAGCGTCACCGGCCCCAGTTGGCGCAGATAACCCGAGAGCACGATGAGCTCGACCCCATGCTCGGTCATCGCCTCCGCAAGCCTGGCGTCGGCGGATTCCGGGTCCGCCTGGGTCGGAATGCACAGGCTCGGCACGCCGACCTGCGCCGCAAAGGACAGCAGCTCGGCCTTGCGGTTGTTGCTGACGATCAGCCGGGCTTCCGCCGCCAGTTCACCGGCCCGGATCGCCGCGACGATCGCCCGCGCACTGGAGCCGCCGCCCGACCCTAAGAAGCCAAGCCTAATCGGCTGAGAATTCACGAGGACCTGGTCCCAAGTTCATGTTCGAATCGCATCCCGTCGAAGGCCGGCTCGACGCCCTCCGGCAGCTTGGCCGCGAGGTCGCTGTAATCGAGATCGATGTGCAGGTTGGTCAGGATGGCGCGCCTGGGCCTCACCTCGGCGATCCATTCGAGCGCGCGCTCGACATGCGCATGGGTCGGGTGCGGACGCCAGCGCAGCGCGTCCACGATCCAGACGTCGAGATCGGCCAGCGCCTCGAAGGCCGCCGGATCCAGGTTAACCACGTCGCTGGAATAGGCCACGTCGCCGAACCGGTAGCCCACCGAGCGCACGCCGCCGTGGTCCTGGTCGAAGGTGACGACCGGGACCGGCCCCGAGGGCCCGTCCACGGACCAGGCCTCGCCGTGCGGCGGCAGGCCCCTGCGGTCGCAGATCGCCGGGTAACCGCCCTCTCCCTCGAAGATGTAGCCGAACCTTCGCATCAGCGACGTCTCCGTCGCGACGTCCATCCAGGCCGGGATCCGCGCCCGCTGGCGCAGGAAGAAGGCGCGGATATCGTCGATGCCGTGCACCTGGTCGGCATGGTCGTGGGTGAACAGCACCGCGTCCAGGCGCTTTGCGCCGGCCAAGGCCGTCTGCAGGCGGAAGTCCGGCGAGGTGTCCACGACGATCGTGGTCTCCCCATCGGGCGCGCCGCCCCTGCGCCGCACCATCAGCGAGCAACGGCTGCGCAGGTTCTTGCGCTCCAGAGGATCGCAGGCGCCCCACTCGCCGTCGGCGCGCGGCACCCCGCCGGAGGAGCCGCAGCCCAGGATCGTGACTTCCAGCACCCCGCTCACCGGCGTGGAATCCGCTGGAAGAGCGCGAAGAAGGCGTCGGCCGTGCGCGCCTCGGTCTCGGCGAGGCTCCAGCCGCGGATCTCGGCGAGCTTGGCGGCCACGTGCGGCAGGAACGCCGGCTCGTTGCGCCGCCCTCGGTAGGGCACGGGCGCGAGGTAGGGGCAGTCGGTCTCCAGGATGATCCGCTCGGCGGGCATGTCGCCGATGACCGCCCGCACGTCCTCGGCCGCCTTGAACGTCGCGATCCCGGAGACCGAGAACCAGGCTCCCAGCGCCGCGGCCCGCCGGGCGAGCTCGGCGCCGGAGGTGTAGCAGTGCATGAGGATCGGGAAGGCCCCCTTCCCGTGCTCCGCCTCCAGGATGTCGCCCATCACCTCGTCGGCCTCACGCGTATGGACGACGAGCGGCAGCCCGGTCTCGCGGGCGGCTTCGCAGTGGACGTGGAACACCTTCGCCTGCACCTCGCGCGGGCTCAGGTCGTAGTGGAAGTCGAGCCCGCACTCGCCGATCCCCACCACGCGGGGGTCGGCGGCGATGTCCACCAGCGTCCGCGCCTGGAGCTCCGGGTCCTCCTTGGCCTCGTGCGGATGCGTGCCCACCGTGCACCAGATGTCGGGGTGCTGCGCCACCAGACGCACCGCCTCGTAGTTCGAGACCCGGTCGCAGATGTTGACCATCAGCCGCACGCCCGATGCGAGCGCTCGGGCGATGACCGCCTCGCGGTCCTCGTCGAATTGCGGCGCGTGCAGGTTGACGTGGCTGTCGATCAGCATGCCGGGGAAATTCAGGCCTGGGCGGCCTGTCGCAGTTCCGAAAGCGCGGAGAAAAGCGCATCGGTGCGATCGAGGTTCAGGGCCTCGACCTCCCGCGGCAGGCGCTGCAGCGTCTCCCACGCCTGGGCCCAGCGATCAAGCGACCAGGCCCCCTCGCCCGCGCGCTGGGTCGTGTGGGCATGGACGCGTTCGGCGAGCCGCTCGAACAGAAGGTTGAACTGCGCGCTTCCCTCCCCGCCCCGGAACCGCTCGGCGAGCGACAGGGCGAGGCCCTGGTCCAGCGCCGGCAACTCCGCGAGGATCGCGCGCGCCGCATCGTCCAGCACGATCGCCTCCGCTGCGGCGAGCGCCAGCGCCTTGCCGGGCGCGCCCTGCGCCATGGCCGCCAGTCGGAACGCCGCCTCCTCGCTCACCTCGGTCCGCGCCTGAACGAAGCGGGCGGCGGTCTCCAGCGGCAGGGTCTGGAAGGTCAGTCTCCGGCAGCGCGAGCGGATGGTGGAGAGCAGCCGTCCCGGGGAATGGCTGACGAGCATCAGGACACCGCGCGGCGGCGGCTCCTCCAGCGTCTTCAGGAGCGCGTTTGCGGCGTTGATGTTGAGATCGTCGGCGGCGTCGACGACGGCGACGCGATGCGGCGCGCTGGCCGGCGACTTGGAGAAGAACTCCGACAGCCGGCGGGCGTCGTCGACCGGGATCACCTTGCGGGGCTTGCCGTCCTCGCCCATGCGCTCCAGCACCAGCAGGTCGGGATGCGCCCGCGCGGTCACCTGGCGGCTGACGGGATGCCCCGGGTCGGCGCCCAGCACGCCGAATGCAGGGGCCCGCGGCGCGCCCAGCAGCCGGCGCGCGGCGCGGTAGGCGAAGGTGGCCTTGCCGACGCCTTCCAGGCCGGTCAGCAGCCACGCGTGGTGCAGCCGCCCGCGCGCCCGGGCCGCTTCGAAAGCCGCCTCCGAGGCCTCCTGGCCCTGCAGCTCGAACACCTCGCGCGGATGCGGGACGTCAGCCATGCACCGCCAGCCTGGCCTGGACGGCC
>JAGWSE010000264.1 GCA_028869395.1 Alphaproteobacteria bacterium
GGGGCCCGGCGCGGAGCCCGATCCGACGCAGAACCTCATCCAGGTGCTGGCGGGGCTGGTGTTCCTGGCGACCTTCGCCGTGCCGGGCCTCGACAGGCGGCTCGGCTGGTCGCACGTCCCGTGGATCGTCTCGCTGGCCGCCGACGCCGTGATCGCGGCCGGCTTCGCGATCGTCTTCCTGACCTTCCGGGCGAACACCTTCACTGCGGGCACGGTGGAGATCGCCGAAGGCCAGCGGGTGATCGACGCCGGCCCCTACGCCGTCGTGCGTCACCCCATGTATGCCGGCGCCCTCCTCCTGGTCGCCGGCGTTCCCCTCGCGCTGGGATCCTGGTGGGGGCTCGCGCCCGCCGCCCTGCTGGTCCCCGTCATCGTCTGGCGGCTGATCCGCGAGGAGTCGTTCCTCGAGGCGCACCTGGAAGGCTATGGCGACTACCGCCGCCGGGTGCGCCGCCGGCTGGTCCCGATCCTCTGGTAGCCGCGCGCCGGGCTCAGGCGTTTAATCGTCGCGCGCCAAGCGAGGTCCTGCGAAATGGGCGGCCCCAAGATCGGCCTGGTTTACGTCGCGGTGATGATCGCCGTGGTGGTCGGGGTGGACGTGGCCTTCTTCCGCGGCCATCTCTGGGAGCGGCTGATGGTCAACGTCGGCCTCGTCCTGGTGTTCGCCGCCGTCTACCTGCGGATCTTCGGCCGTCCCTGGTCGCCCTGAAGCGCCCGCCGCCGCCCGATCAGGCCGGCCAGCAGCATCCCCACCGTCATCGCCGCCAGGAAGCCCAGCAGGGGCGCGTTCGCGTCGCTCAGCGAGGCTACCGCCGGTCCCGGGCAATAGCCGCCCAGTCCCCAGCCCAGGCCGAACAGCGCCGAGCCGATCAGAAGGGAGGCGTCCAGGCGCGTCTTCTCGGGCAGCGAGAAGGCCGCGCCGAACAGCGGCCGCTCGCGCCGCGCGGCGAACCGGAACGCCAGGGCCGAGACCGGGATCGCCGCGGCCATCACCAGCGCCAGGCTGGGGTCCCAGCGGGTGACGTCCAGGAAGTTCATCACCTTGGCGGGATTGGTCATGCCCGACAGCGCGAGCCCGGCGCCGAACAGCAGGCCGGCCGCCAGGCCGACCACGGTGGTGCGCAACTTCATGATCCACACATTTCAGAGGAGGCGCCGAAGGACCGACGCGGTCAGGAACCCGCAGGCCATGAACAGCGCCGTGGCCGCCAGCGAGCGGGGCGACAGGCGCGAGACGCCGCACACGCCGTGCCCGCTGGTGCAGCCGTTGGCGAGGCCGGTGCCCACCCCCACCAGCAGGCCCGCCGCGGCCAGCACCGGAGTGCTCGCCGGGTCGGGCCGGATCAGCGGCCGGCCGGCGGCGGCGCTGGCCAGCACGGGACCCAGGATCAGGCCCACCAGGAAGGCTCCGCGCCAGGCCCGGTCGCCCGCGCCTTCGCCCCGGCGCAGCAGCCCGCGTACGATCCCGCTGATCCCCGGGATGCGTCCGATCCCGACGAACAGCACCCAGACCGATGCGCCAATGAACAGGCCGCCGGCCGCGGCGGCGGCCGGCGTGAACGATGTCCTCATGTGCCTCTCAGGCGGGTTGGATCAGCGGCAGGCCGGCGGCGCGCCAGGCGTCGACGCCGCCCCGCAGGAGGTACACTTCGCAATCGGGAAGGGTTCGTGCAAGCGCTGCTGCGTTCATTCCGGTGCGCCCGCCGCTCTTGCAGTGGAAGATCACCGCCCGGCCGGGCTCGCTGCGCGGCGGCTTGATCCCGATCAGCGACAGGGGCGCGTGCTCCGCGCCCGGGATCATGCCCGCGCGCAGTTCGGCGGCTTCGCGGATGTCCACAATCCGCGCCCCCGCGCGCGCCATCTCGGCGGCCTCCTTGGGGGTGATTTCCTTGACCTGGTTCATCGATCGTCTCCTGTGGCGCCACATGGGGGGTTGCAGAAAAGTTCGTTCAGAAGCCCGAGAAGCCTGCGCGTGCGCGCGTCCGACAGGCGGTAGAACAGCGTCTGTCCCTCGCGCCGAAAGGCGACCAGCCCGTCCTCGCGCAGGCGCGCCAGATGCTGCGAAAGCGCCGACTGGCCCAGGCCTACCGACTCGGACAAGGCGGTGACGTTCATCTCGCCGTGGGCGGCGAGCCGGCACAGCACCATCAGGCGGTGCTCGTTGCCGAAGTTGCGCAGGTAGCGCGCCGCCGTCTGCGCGCTGGCCTCCAGCTCGGCGACGTCCTGTCCCACGGACAGCTCCTTCATCAGGCTCTCTACGGCTCCGCTTATATTAGACTTGTCTAAATTAGGGTGGACGCATATATCCGTCAACAGCACGGAGTTGGGAGAATGACGATGACGCCGGATTTGCAGATCCGCGGCTTCTTCGACGAAGCCACCAAGACGGTCACATATCTCGTGTGGGACGCCGCCGCGCGCGAGGCTGCGGTCATCGACCCCGTGCTCGACTTCGACTTCGCTTCCGGCGAGGTGGACACCCGCTCCGCCGATCGCGTGCTGCAGGCCGCGGACGAGGCGGGGGTGCGCATCCTCTGGGCGCTGGAGACCCACGCCCACGCGGACCACCTCAGCGGCGCTCCCTACATCAAGGCCCGCACCGGCGCGAAGATCGGCATCGGCGAGCACATCCGCGACGTGCAGAAGATCTTCCGCCCGATCTTCAACGCCACCGACCTGCAGCCCGACGGCCGCGACTTCGACAGGCTGTTCGTCGACGGCGAGCGCATCGCGCTGGGCGGACTCGAGATCGAGGTCCTGCACACCCCCGGCCACACGCCGGCGGACGTCAGCTACCGCATCGGCGACGCCGTCTTCGTGGGCGACACCCTGTTCATGCCTGACTACGGGACCGCGCGGGCGGACTTCCCCGGCGGAGACGCGCGCGCCCTCTACCGCTCGATCCGCCGGATCCTCGCCCTGCCGCCGCAGACCCGCCTCTTCATGTGCCACGACTACAAGGCCCCGGGGCGCGAGGCCTACGCCTGGGA
>JAGWSE010000265.1 GCA_028869395.1 Alphaproteobacteria bacterium
GGTCTTGCTCATTGCCGCCCCAATCTGCCACGGGCGGCTGTTCGGGCCAATATGTTTCGAAGCCGATCCTATCTGGTGGCGCGCAAATACTCGGCCGCCCTGGGGGCGAAATAGGTCAATACCCCCTGGCAGCCGGCGCGCTTGAAGGCCATCAGGCTTTCCATCATCGCCCGGTCGCCATCGATCCAGCCATTCTGGGCGGCGGCCTGAATCATCGCGTATTCGCCCGAGACCTGATAGGCGAAGGTCGGAACCTCGAACCGCTCCCGCACGCGGCGGATGATATCGAGGTAGGGCATGCCGGGCTTGATCATGATCATGTCCGCGCCCTCGGCGATGTCCATGCCGACTTCGCGCAGCGCCTCGTCCGAATTGGCGGGGTCCATCTGAGAGGTCTTCTTGTCGCCCTTCAGCGTGCCGAGATTGCCGAGCGCATCGCGGAAGGGGCCGTAGAAGGCGCTCGCATATTTGGCGGCATAGCTCATGATGCGGGTATGGATGAGGCCGGCCGCATCCAGCGTCTCGCGGATGGCGGCGACGCGGCCGTCCATCATGTCCGATGGCGCGATGATGTCGATCCCCGCTTCCGCCTGCACCCGCGCCTGGGCGGTCAGCCGGGCCAGCGTTTCGTCGTTGGCGACATAGCCGTCGCGGATCACCCCATCATGGCCGTGGTTGGTATAGGGGTCGAGCGCCACATCGCCGATGAGGCCGAGATCGGGGAATTCCCGCTTGATGAGGCGGGCCGCCGAGCAGACGAGGTTGTTCGGGTTGGTTGCCTCCGTCCCTTCGGCATCCTTCTTCGCCGGATCGGTCGCGGGGAAGAAGGCGATGGCGGGGATGCCGAGGCGCACGGCCGGTTCCACATGCGCCGCCAGCCCATCGAGGGTGGCGCGGACCACGCCGGGCATGGAGGCGACCGCGCTCGCTTCGCCCGTGCCTTCACGCAGGAACACCGGCCAGATGAGATCATCGACCGAAAGCGCGTGTTCGGCCACCAGCCGCCGCGTCCAGGCATCGTGGCGGTTGCGGCGGAGACGCGTTTGGGGGAATCGCGTGTCGGGCATGAGCAAGAACCTCCGGCGGTCAGGCCTTCTTCTTAATGGTGCGCTTTTGATCATGACAGGCAACCCAGCCCTCGGGGAGGCGGCGGTTCACGCCCAGGACAAGGCCGTGTTAGAAGGTCCGTCCGGCTGAACCTCACCCGTTACCTTGGCCGGATCTGTGCCAACCAGGAACAGCGAGACAATGAACGAGCAGACGCCCGCCGCCAGCCTTGCCCGGTTTTTCTCCGCCTCCGTCGAGGAGACCGATCCCGACGTTTTCGGCGCCATCCGCAAGGAGCTTGGCCGCCAGCAGGACGGGATCGAGCTGATCGCCAGCGAGAATATCGTCTCCCGCGCCGTGCTCGAAGCGCAGGGCTCCGTTCTCACCAATAAATACGCCGAGGGCTATCCCGGCCGTCGCTATTATGGCGGGTGCTATGCCGTTGATATCGCTGAGGAACTGGCGATCAGCCGGGCGAAGCAGCTGTTCGGCTGCGAGTTCGCCAATGTGCAGCCGCATTCCGGAAGCCAGGCGAACCAGGCCGTGTTCATGGCCACCATGGTTCCGGGCGACACTTTCATGGGCATGGATCTCGCCGCGGGCGGCCACCTGACCCACGGCAAGAACGTCAACCAGTCCGGCAAGTGGTTCCGGCCGGTGCACTATGGCGTCCGCGCCCAGGACCACCTGATCGACTACGACCAGGCCGAAGAGGTCGCCCTCGCCGAGAGGCCGAAGGTGATCATCGCCGGCGGCTCCGCCTATTCGCGGCGCATCGACTTCGCCCGCTTCCGCGCGATCGCCGACAAGGTGGGGGCGATCCTGATGGCCGACATCGCCCACTATGCGGGCCTGGTGGCGGCGGGGGTCTATCCCAGCCCGTTCCCGCACGCTCACATCGTGACCACCACCACCCACAAGACGCTGCGCGGCCCGCGCGGCGGCATGATCCTCACCAACGACAAGAAACTCGCCAAGAAGATCGACAGCGCGGTCTTCCCGGGGCTGCAGGGCGGTCCGCTCATGCATGTGGTCGCGGCCAAGGCGGTGGCCTTCGGCGAGGCGCTGAAGCCGGAGTTCAGGGCCTATGCCCAGCAGGTGATCGAGAACGCCCGGGCATTGGCCGACAGCCTGCAGAGCGCTGGCTTCAAGATCGTCTCCAACGGCACCGACAGTCACCTGATGCTGGTCGACCTGACGCCCAAGGGCGTGACCGGGGCCGAAGCCGAGGTGGCTCTCGAGCGCGCCGGCATCACGACCAACAAGAACGGCATCCCCTTCGACCCGCTTCCGCCGGTCCAGACTTCGGGCCTGCGGGTCGGCTCGCCGGCGGGAACCACGCGCGGCTTCGGGCCCGAGGAGTTCCGTCAGGTCGGCCGCTGGATTGGCGAGGTGCTCGACGGCCTGAAGCAGGGCGGCGACAATTCCGCCGTCGAGCAGAAGGTGCGCTCCGAGGTCCTGCAACTTACGAAGCGCTTCCCCATCTACAGCTAATAGCGTTTATTGGCTGTGAAGGGGGCTACATCATGCGCTGCCCGTTCTGCGGCCACGCCGAAAGCCAGGTGAAGGACAGTCGACCGTCGGAGGATGGTTCGGCCATACGCCGTCGCAGGCTCTGCCCGGAATGCGGCGGTCGCTTCACAACCTTCGAACGGGTGCAGTTGCGCGAGCTGACCATCGTCAAGAGGTCGGGCCGGCGCGCGCCCTTCGATCGCGACAAGCTCGCCCGCTCGATCGCCATCGCCACCCGCAAACGTCCCGTCGACCCCGAGCGCGTGGAGCGAATGATTTCGGCCATCACCCGCCAGCTCGAGAGCTCCGGCGAGACGGAGCTTCCGTCGTCGGCGATCGGCGAACTCGTCATGAAGCACCTGAAGCAGCTCGATGACGTGGCCTACGTCCGCTACGCCTCCGTCTACCGAGATTTCCGCGAGACCCAGGACTTCGCCAAGTTTCTTGGCGAGGAAGGTCTGGCCGAGGTGGCGGAGGAGTAGCTTGCCGATTCATTGGCGAGCGGCCGCTGGTGACCTGACGCGGCGAGCCCTCGGCGCCGGGCTCCGAACTTGGCGCGCGCTCCCTTTGTCGCCCACGTCCACGGGGCGGGCGCGACTTGTCACGCCCGGCTGAGGGCGTGGAGATGATCACGCTCAAGCTCGCCACCTCGCTTGACGGGCGGATCGCGACGGCGGCGGGGGAAAGTCGCTGGATCACCGGCGAGGCCGCGCGGGAGGAGGTTCACCGCCTTCGCAGCCGGCACGACGCCGTGCTGGTCGGCGTCGAGACGGCGCTGGCCGATGATCCAGACCTGACGGTGCGACTTGCGGGCTACAACGGCCCGCAGCCTGCGCGCGTGGTGCTTGATAGTCGCCAGCGGCTGAAACCCGAATGCAGGCTCGTCGCGACGGCGCGCGAAATCCCCACCTACGTGGTGTCGACGACGCCGCCGTCGCAGCACCTGATCGAGGCCGGCGTGAAGGTGCTCACCGTGCGCGCGGTCGGCGAGGACCGGCCGGAGCTGAAAGGGGTCGTCGAGACGCTCGTGGCCGAAGGCCTTTCGAGCGTTTTCGTCGAAGGCGGCGGTCAGGTCGCGGCGAGCTTCTTGCGTTGCGGCCTCGTGGATCGGCTGGAGTGGTTCCGCGCCCCCGTGGTCATCGGCGGCGAGGGCCGCCCGGCCATCGGCGCGCTGGCTGTTGCAGCGCTCGCCGATGCGCCCCATTTCCGGCGCGTCGAGGTCCGCCAGGTCGGTTCGGACCTCTGGGAGCGCTACGCGAAGGCCTGAATGTTCACCGGGATCGTCACCGACGTGGGCCGCGTGCGCGCCGTCCACGAGACAAGCCGCGACCGCCGCTTCGAGATCGAGACCCGGTTCGACCTCGCCGACGTCGATATCGGCGCCTCCATCAGCCACGCAGGCTGCTGCCTGACCGTGGTGGAGAAGGGCCAGGGATGGTTCGCCGTGGAGGTCTCCGGGGAAACCCTCGCCGTGACCACGCTCGCCGACTGGCGCGAGGGAAGGCGGGTGAATCTCGAGCGGGCCGCCCGGGTTGGCGACGAACTCGGAGGCCACATCGTCTCCGGGCACGTCGACGGAGTTGGCGAAGTGCTCTCCGTGGAATCGGAGGGCGGTTCGCACCGGGTGCGCATCCGCGCGCCGCGGCCGCTGCATCGGTTCATTGCGCCGAAGGGTTCGGTGGCGGTGGAGGGCGTGTCACTCACCGTCAACGAGGTCGAAGATGACGTGTTCGGCGTGAATCTCATCCCGCACACCTGGGAGGTCACGACCCTTGGCGAACTGAGGGTCGGCTCGCGCGTGAACCTCGAGATCGACATGCTCGCGCGGTATCTCGCCCGTTGGCGCGAAACGGCCTAAAGCGTCTGGCCCGAGAGGCCGAGCTGGCCGCAGGAGACGCATGAGCGACGAGAAGACCCGCATCCTGATCGTGGAAGCCCGCTTCTACGACCACCTGGCCGACCACCTGCTGCGGGGGGCGAAGGCGGCGCTCGACGGGGCGGGCGCGGCCTACGACGTCGTGACGGTTCCTGGCGCGCTGGAGATCCCGGCGGCCATCGCCTTCGCCGAGGAAGGTGGCCATCGGCCCGCGGGCGTGGGGGCCTATGACGGCTATGTGGCTTTGGGAACGGTCATCCGCGGCGAGACCTACCACTTCGAGATCGTGGCGAACGAGAGCGCGCGCGGGATCATGGAGCTGACCATCGGCAAGCGGCTGTGCATCGGAAACGGCGTGCTGACGGTGGAGGACGAGGCGCAGGCCCTGGCGCGCGCGCGGCCCGACGATGGAGACAAGGGTGGGGCGGCTGCCCGCGCGGCGCTCGCCATGATCGCGCTGAAGCAGCGCCTGCTGGGTCAGAAGCGATGAACGACTCCTTTTCCAGGCAGGCCCGCTCCGTGGCGCGTCTGGCCGCCGTACAGGCCCTGTACCAGATGGAGGTCTCAGGCGCGGGCGCCGAGGCGGTCATCCGTGAGTTCTCCGAGCACCGCTTCGACCGCGCCGTGCCCGGCGAGGGCGCCGAGGAGCCGACGCTCGCAGCCGCCGACGAAGGCTTTTTCGCCGACCTGGTCCGGGGCGCCGTCACCCACCAGCGCGAGATCGACGGGGCCATCGCCCGCCATCTGGCGAGCGGCTGGCGCCTGGAGCGGATCGATGCGACGGTGCGCGCCATGCTCAGGGCGGGCGCCTATGAGCTCGTCCACCGGCCGGACGTGCCGACAGAGGTGGCGATCGACGAGTATGTCGAGCTCGCCAAGTCCTTCTTCGAAGGGCCCGAGCCTGCGTTCGTGAACGGCGCCCTCGATGCGGTGGCCCAGGATGTCCGGCGCTGAGGACGAATTCGGCGAGATCGCGCGCCTGTTCCGCCCGCTGACCTTCGGGGCGGCGGGCGCATTCGACCTCATGGACGATGCGGCGGTCATCCAGAGCCGTCCCGGCTGCGACCTCGTCGTCACCAAGGACGCTGTCGTCGAGGGCGTGCACGCGCCCCAGGGCGAGGCGCCGGGCCTCATCGCCCAGAAGCTGGTCCGGGTGAACCTCTCCGACCTGGCCGCCAAGGCGGCCGAGCCGGCCGGCTGCTTCCTGGCGGTGGCCTGGCCCAGGGCCTATGGACCGGCTGAGCACGCCGCCTTCGCCGAGGGTCTCGCAGAGGATCTGCGCGCGTTCGGATTGCCTCTGCTCGGTGGCGACACCGTGGTCACGCCAGGGCCAGCCTGGGCCAGTCTGACGGCGCTGGGCTGGGTTCCACAGGGCAAGATGGTGCGTCGGGCCGGGGCGAGGTCCGGCGATGTCGTGTGGGTCAGCGGGACCATCGGCGACGGCGCCTTGGGGCTTGCCGCTCTCCGCGGTGATGTTCCCGACACGAGCGGGTTCCTGCTTGAGCGCTACCGCCGCCCCAATCCGAGGCTCGATCTTCGCGAGCAGATTCGCGCCTGCGCGAGCGCGGCCGCGGACGTGTCGGATGGGCTCGTGGCCGATGCCGGCCACATCGCCGAGGCCAGCGGCGTTCGGCTCATCCTGGACCTTCAGCGCATGCCTCTGTCGGGGCCCGCTCGCGAATGGCTCCGGGTTCAGACTGACCGCGACGCGGCTCTGCTGCGTCTCGCCACCGGGGGCGACGATTACGAAATCGTGTGCGCCGCGCCGCCCGGCTGCGCCTTGCCGGGGTTCACCGCGATGGGCGAAATCGCCAGCGGCGCGGGCGTCGAGGTGAGGGCAGGGGCGCGAAAGCTCGATGTCGGTCCGGGGGGCTGGCGGCACTTCTAGCCGGAACCCGGCCCCTGACCGGACGCTCTAAGGATGGCGGATCGCGGCCCCGCCATTCTGCCGGGCCGCGCGACAGGCCCGCCGGAGCCATGCATGACACCAGACGTCGGACTCTTGTCCCTCGCCACCGCCACGCCGCGCTTCGAGCTGCGGCAGGAGGAGGTGCTTGCGACGGTGCTCGATCGCTTCGCAGCGAAGTTCCCGCTGGTCGAGCGGCTCGCGCCGGTCTTCGCCAACGCCGGGATCCGCACCCGCCAGGCGATTCGTCCGATCGGCTGGTACCTGGAGCCTCGCAGCTGGCCGGAGCGCTGCCAGGTCTATCTGGACGGCGCGCTCGATCTCTATGTTGCGGCGGCGTCCCAGGCTCTCGA
>JAGWSE010000266.1 GCA_028869395.1 Alphaproteobacteria bacterium
CCAGGTCATCGTCGACCACCTGCGTTCCACGAGCTTCCTGATCGCCGATGGCGTCAGCCCGTCGAACGAGGGCCGCGGCTATGTGCTGCGCCGGATCATGCGCCGCGCCATGCGCCACGCGCATATCCTGGGCGCCGCCGAGCCGCTGATGCACCGGCTGGTCCCCACCCTCGTCACCGAGATGGGCGAGGCCTATCCCGAGCTGAAGCGGGCGCAGCCCAACATCGAGCACACCCTGCGCGAGGAGGAGGAGCGCTTCCGCCGTACGCTGGGCCGCGGCATGACGCTGCTCGAGGAGGCGACGAGCGGGCTTGCGACCGGCGGCGTGCTCCCGGGCGAGACCGCCTTCAAGCTCTACGACACCTACGGCTTCCCCCTCGACCTGACCCAGGACGCGGTGCGCGCCAAGGGCCTCACCGTCGACCTCGAGGCCTTCGATCAGGCCATGGCCCGCCAGCGGGAGATGGCGCGCGAGAACTGGACGGGCTCCGGCCAGGTGACGGCGGCGGGCGAGTGGTTCGCGATCCGCGACCGGCTCGGCCCCACCGAGTTCCTCGGCTACGAGACGACCGAAGCCACGGCCGAGACCCTCGTGCTGGTCCGCGAGGGCCAGGAGATCGCCTCGGCCCGCGCCGGCGAGACCGTGCAGGCGCTGTTCGACCGCACCCCCTTCTACGCCGAGAGCGGCGGCCAGGCGGGCGACCAGGGCGAGGTCGAATGGGACGGTGGCCGCGGCCGCGTCACCGACGTCCAGAAGCAGGCGGGCGACCTCAATGTCCATGCCGTGGAGATCGTCGAGGGCGAGCTGTCTCCCGGCGTGCGCGTGCGGCTCGCCGTCGATCCCGCGCGCCGCGCCGCCACCCGCGCCAACCACTCCGCCACCCACCTGCTGCACGCCGCGTTGCGCTCCGTGCTGGGCCCGCACGTCGCCCAGAAGGGCCAGATGGTCGATGGCGAGCGCATCCGCTTCGACTTCAGCCACGGCCAGCCGCTGACGCCTGAGGAGATCGACCGCATCGAGGCGGAGGTGAACGCGGTGATCCGCCAGAACCTGCCGGCCGAGACCAAGCTCATGGCCCCGCAGGAGGCGATCGAGGCCGGCGCCATGGCCCTGTTCGGCGAGAAGTACGGCGACACGGTCCGCGTGCTGAGCCTCGGCCGCGCGCTGGGCGGCCAGGGCGCCTATTCGGTGGAGCTCTGCGGCGGCACCCACGTCGCCCGCACCGGCGACATCGCCATCTTCAAGATCGTCTCCGAGCAGGGCGTGGCGGCCGGCGTGCGCCGCATCGAGGCGCTGACCGGCGAGGCGGCGCGCCGCTGGCTGCTGGAGCGGGCTGGCGTCGCGGGCCAGCTCGCCGAGGCCTTCAAGGTCCCGGTGGACGGCGTCGCCGCGCGCGTCGAGGCCCTGCAGGGGCAGGCCCGCAAGCTCGAGAAGGAGCTGGCCGACGCCAGGCGCCAGCTCGCCATGGGCGGCGGCGGCGGGCAGGCCGCCGCGGGCCCGGAGGAGATCGCCGGCGTCAAGGTGCTCGCCCGCGTCATGGAGGGCGTGGGTGGCAAGGACCTGCGTCCGATCGCCGAGCAGTACAAGAAGCAGCTCCCCGACGGGGTGATCCTTCTCGTTGGGACGAGCGAGGGCAAGGCGGCCGTGACGGTGGCCGTCACCGGATCTGCGCAGCAGGCCAACAACGCCGTCGAGATCGCCAGGTCCGCCGTCCAGGCCATGGGCGGCCAGGGCGCCGGCGGCCGCCCTGACTTCGCGCAAGGCGGCGCCCCGGACGCATCGCAAGCGGCGAAGGGCCTCGAGGCCGGCAAGCAACTCGTGAAGGCCTGAACGGATTCCTTCTCCCCCTGCGGGAGAAGGAGCCTTCAGCTCATCGCATAGACGCAGAGCTTGTTGCCGGTCGGGTCGCGCAGGTAGGCGCCGTAGAAGCCGCTGGTCGCCTCGGCCGGACGGTAGCCGGGCTGGCCCTCGTCCGTGCCGCCGTTCGCGAGGCCTGCGGCGTGGGCCGAGCGCACAGCCTCCTGCCCGTCGGCCTTGAAGGCGATCATGATCCCATTGCCCGCGCGCGCCGGCGCGCCGTCGAAGGGCTTGCAGATGCCGACGCCGGGCGTGTCCCCCTTGCCGTAGAAGGCCCAGCCGCCGTCCAGCGGCCCCCGCTCGTAGCCCACCGCCCCCAGCACCGCGTCGTAGAACGGCAGCGCCCCTTCGACGTCCTCCGCCCCGATTGTCACGTAGCCGACAGTCATGTCACGTCCTCGTTCGGTCCGGCCGGCAGCTTAACCGCGCGACGGAACGAAGCAAGAACGAAATATCTGTGGAGTCCGGATTCCGCGCGAAACGAAGACACCCGCCGCGGTTCCCCGCAGCGGGCGTCGTGATCGACCGGTGTCTCGCCGCTCGCGCCCCGGACGCAGAAGCGCTTCAAACCTTTGCTGGCGGTCGCTCCTAGGCCGCCAGCGCCTTCTCGAGGTTGGCGGCGACCTTGTCGATGAAGCCCTCGGTGGTCAGCCAGCCCTGCGTATCTCCCACCAGCAGCGCCAGGTCCTTGGTCATCGAGCCCGACTCCACCGTCGAGACGCAGACCTTCTCCAGCGTCTTGGCGAAGCGGTCGAGCTCGGCGTTGCCGTCCAGCTTGGCCCGGTGCTCCAGGCCGCGGGTCCAGGCGAAGATCGAGGCGA
>JAGWSE010000267.1 GCA_028869395.1 Alphaproteobacteria bacterium
GCGGCGGCCAGCAGCGCCGCGCCCGCCCCGCAGCCGGCGTCGAGCACCCGCTCGCCCGGCCCCGCGTCGCAGGCGGCGGCCAGCAGGGCCGCGTCGAGCCCCGCCCGGTAGCCGCGCGCGGGCTGACGCAGCCGCACGCGGCCGTCCAGCATGGCGTCTTCAGTGACCTCGTCCATCGGCGGCGCCCTGATGTAGGTTGGCGCGTTTCATCGCGCGGGTCGCTTGACCGTGGCCTAGCGCGTCACCATTGTCCGCCGCAACGGCCAGGGCCCGCCCCAAGCCCGCCGCAGCCAGGAGTCCGTCGTGGAAGCCGCTCGTACGGCCGTCGTCGAAAAGCCGCCGTCGCTCGATGCGCTCCTGGCGCTGGCGCACGCCGATATGGCCGCGGTCGATGCGCTGATCCGCAAGCACATGGACAGCCCCGTGCCGGTGATCCCGGCGCTGGCCGACCACCTGATCGCGGGCTCGGCCAAGCGGCTGCGGCCGCTGCTGACGATCTCGGCGGCGCGGCTCGCCGGCGCGCGGGACGACGCCTGCCTGAAGCTGGCCGCCGCCGTGGAGTTCATCCACACCGCCACCCTGCTGCACGACGACGTGGTGGATTCCTCGCAGTTGCGCCGCGGGCGCGTGGCCGCGCACCTGATCTGGGGCGCTCCCTCCTCCGTGCTGGTGGGCGACTTCCTGTTCGCCCGCGCCTTCGAGCTGATGGTGGGCGCAGGCTCCATGCCGGCGCTGGAGATCCTGGCCCGCGCCAGCCGGGTGATCGCCGAGGGCGAGGTGCTGCAGCTCACCCGCGCACACGACATGGACCTGACGCAGGAGGTCTATCTGGAGATCATCCGCGCCAAGACCGCCGAGCTGTTCGCCGCGGCGGCGGAAAGCGGCGCGGTCTCGGCCGGCGCGGCGCCCGAGCGCTGCCGGGCGCTGCGGCAGTTCGGGCAGGACCTGGGGATCGCGTTCCAGCTGGTCGACGACGCCCTCGACTATTCCGGCGCGAGCGGCGAGCTCGGCAAGAACCCGGGCGACGATTTCCGCGAAGGCAAGGCGACGCTGCCCCTGCTGCTGTCCATGGCGCGCACCGGCGCGAAGGAGCGCGAATTCTGGACCCGCACCATCGACCGGCGCGAGCAGGCCGAGGGCGATTTCGAGCGGGTGCGCGAGCTGATGCGGCAGACCGGCGCCCTGGAGGCCACCCTGGACCTCGCCGCCAGCTACGCCCAGAGCGCCAAGGCGGCGCTGGCCGACTTCGGGGCGAACCCCTGGCGACCGGCCCTTGAGGACCTCGCCGATTTCGCGGTGATGAGAAGGGCATAGAAGCCGCTCACCCCGGGTGGATCATGTCCTCGGGGCGGACCCAGGCGTCGAACTGCTCGTTCGTCACATAGCCGCCGCCGACGGCTTCGTCGCGCAGCGTCGTGCCGTTCTTGTGGGCCGCCTTGGCGATGGCGGCGGCCTTGTCGTATCCGATGTGCTCCTTCAGCGAGGTGACCAGCATCAGCGAGCGCTCGAGGTTGGCCTTGATGTTGTCCTCGCGGGCCTGGATGCCGGCGACCATGTTGTCGGTGAAGGAGATCGCCGCGTCGGACAGCAGCCGGCAGGTCTGCAGGAAGTTGTAGGCCATCACCGGATTGAAGACGTTGAGCTCGAAGTGGCCCTGGGAGCCGGCGATCGTCATGGTCGTCTCGTTGCCCATGATCTGTGTGCAGACCATGGTCAGCGCCTCGGCCTGGGTGGGGTTGACCTTGCCCGGCATGATCGAGGAGCCCGGCTCGTTCTCCGGCAGGGCCAGTTCGCCGAGGCCGGCGCGGGGGCCGGACCCCAGGAAACGGATGTCGTTGCCGATCTTGAAGAGGGCCGACGCTGCGCTGGTCAGGGCGCCGTGGCTGAACACCATGGCGTCGTGGGCGGCCAGCGCCTCGAACTTGTTGGGGGCGGTGACGAACGGCAGGCGGGTGACGGCCGCGATCCGCTCTGCGACCTTCTCGGCGAAGCCCACGGGCGCGGTGAGGCCGGTGCCAACGGCGGTGCCGCCCTGGGCGAGCTCGTAGAGGCCGTAGAGGGTCTCCTTGATGCGCCGCACCGACATGGCGACCTGGTGGGCGTAGCCGGAGAACTCCTGGCCGAGCGTCAGCGGCGTGGCGTCCTGGGTGTGGGTGCGGCCGATCTTGATGATGTGGGCGAAAGCGTCGGACTTCACCTTCAGCGCCGCATGCAGGTGCTCGAGCGCCGGCATGACCCGGCGCGAGACCTCCTCGGCGCAGGCGATGTGCATGGCCGTCGGATAGGTGTCGTTCGACGACTGGCTCATGTTGACGTGGTCGTTGGGGTGGATCGGCGTCTTGGAGCCCATCTCGCCACCCATCATCTCGATGGCGCGGTTCGAGATGACCTCGTTGGCGTTCATGTTGGACTGGGTGCCCGAGCCGGTCTGCCAGACGACCAGGGGGAAGTGGTCGTCGAGCTTGCCCTCGATCACCTCCTGGGCGGCGGCCACGATGTACTTGCCGAGCTCGGGATCGAGCTTGCCGAGCGCCATGTTCGCTTCGGCCGCGGCGCGCTTGACGACGCCCAGCGCGCGGATCACGGGAAGCGGCTGCTTCTCCCAGCCGATCTTGAAATTCTGCAAGGAGCGCTGGGTCTGGGCGCCCCAGTACCGGTCGGCGGCGACCTCGATCGGCCCGAAGGTGTCGGTCTCGGTCCTGGTCTTGGGCGAAGTCGCGGCCATCGGGTCCTCCGGATCAATCGGCTGGCGGGCGGTCTAACGGGCGATGTATGGATGGTCCAGACCGGAGGGGCCGCCGAGATGATCGTGACCACCACCAACGACGTCGCGGGCTTCCTCGTGACCAAGCACCTGGGCGTGGTGCGCGGCATCACCGTCCGCTCGCGCAGCGCTCTGGGCAACATCGGCGGCGCGATCCAGTCCATCTTCGGCGGCAACATCACGATCTATACCGACCTTGCCGAGCGCGCCCGGCAGGAGGCCTACGACATGCTGGTGCAGCACGCCGAGGCGGCCGGCGCCGACGCCGTGGTGGGCATGCGCTACGACGCCAACGAGATCATGGACGGCATCACCGAGGTGATCGCCTACGGGACCGCGGTGAAGCTGCAGCGGGCCTAGTGGCGGAGGCGTCGAACACCCAGGGCTGGACCCAGCACGGCAAGGTGCGCGCCCGCGAGGGCGAAGGGCTGCTGGAGCTGGAGGTCGACGGCCTGACCACCCAGGCCAAGTACTACAAGCCGCTGATCTACGAATTCTTCCGCAAGGCCTGGCGCGGCTCACGGCCGGGCTGGGGCGACTTCGCCGTCGAGATCCGCATGGATTACCTGGGCGAGCCGCCGTGGCTGGACCTCGACAACCTGGCCAAGGCGATCCTCGACGCCATCAAGGGCTACGCCTTCCACGACGACGCCCAGGTGGCGCGCCTGCTGGTGGAGCGGACGGCGGCCGAACGGGAGCGTATCGTGGTCAGTGTCCGCAATCTGGCGGACCGGCCCAAGAGCGCGCCATGATCGCCATCCTGGAGACCAACGACCACGTGCGGCTGAACTACCTGCAGACCGTGCTGGCGGACGCCGGCCTGCACCCCTTCATCTTCGAAGGCGTGGCGCCCTACCCCGGCGCGCAGCCGCGCCGGCTGATGGTCCCCGAGAGCGAGGCCGACCAGGCGCGGCGTGTGATGCGGGAGCTCGACGCGTAGGGCCGGTTCGATCGGGCGGAAGGCCGGCTCCCGCCCCTACGCGTCAGGCGGGCGCCATCGCCCGCTTGGACACCATGCCGGCCAGGCGGCCGGTGATGACCTCCTCGGCCTGCCGCGAGATGTGCTGCACGAGCTCGGCGCAGGTCGGGATGTCGTGGATCAGGCCCTGGCTCTGGCCGACGGTCCAGATGCCGCCGTCGGTGTCGCCGGCGCCCAGCACGTTGGCGCGGCCGCGAACGCCGGCCACCAGGTGGCGGACGTCCTCGATGGTCTTGGTCGGGTCCTGCTGGATCTTGACCACTTCCTCGGAGACCGCGTTGCGGGCCACGCGCGAGGTGTTGCGGAGCGTGCGGTTGGTGAGCAGGGTGTCGCGCTCGGTGTTCTCGACGATCTTCTGCTTCACGTTCTCGTGGATGTCGCACTCCTTCGTGGCCATGAAGCGGGTGCCCATGTTGACGCCGTCGGCGCCCAGCGCCAGCGCGGCGGCCAGGCTGCGGCCGTCGGCCATGCCGCCCGAGGCGATCACCGGAACGGGCGCCACGGCGTCGACCGTCGCCGGCAGCAGGACGATCAGGCCCACGTCGTCCTCGCCCGGGTGGCCGGCGCATTCGAAGCCGTCGATGGAGATCACGTCGACGCCGTACTTCACCGCCGAGACAGAGTGGCGGACGGAGGTGCACTTGTGGATCACCTTAACGCCGGCCGCCTTGAACGCCGGGATGTGGTCCACGGGCGCGCGGCCCGCGGTCTCCACGATCTTGATCCCGCTCTCGATGATTGCTTCACGGTACTCGTCGTAGGGGATCGGGTTGAGCGACGGCAGCAGGGTGAGGTTCACCCCGAACGGCTTGTCGGTAAGGTCGCGACAGCGCTTGATCTCCTTGAAGAGCTCCTCGGCCGACGCCGAATGGTGGGCGGTGATGAAGCCCAGCGCGCCGGCGTTGGCGACGGCGGCCACCAGCGGCGCATAGCCCACGCCGGTCATGCCCCCCATGACGATCGGGGTCTCGACGCCGAACATCTCGGTGATGCGGGTCTTCAGGGCCATCGGCGTCCTCCAAACGCTTGTTTGGACGCCAGTTGAAACCGCAGACGCTGCGTCACGCAAGGGGCGCGAACCGAATCCTTCTCCCGCAGGGGGAGAAGGGTCACCTCACTGCAGTCCGGTGCGCCCGATGGCGTAGAAGCGTTCGGCGCGCTGTTTGCGGAGCTGGTCGGGGGAAAGGCCCTCCAGCGCCTTCAGCTCGTCTTCGAGGGCGCCGGCGACGGCGGCCATGGCGGCGTCCCGGTCGGAATGGGCGCCGCCCGGCGGCTCCGGAATGATCCGGTCGACGATCTTCACCTCGAGGAGCTCCTGGGCGGAGATCTTCATCGCCCGGGCGGCTTCGGCCGCAGTGCGGGCGCCGCGCCAGATGATCGAGTTCGCCCCCTCCGGGGTGATCACCGAATAGATGGCGTGCTCCAGCATCAGCACGCGGTTGGCCGCGGCGATGGCGATGGCCCCGCCCGAGCCGCCCTCGCCGGTGATGATGGCGACGTTGGGCACGCCCAGCAGCAGGCACTTCTCCGTCGAGCGGGCGATCGCCTCGGCGACACCGCGCTCCTCGGATGCGATCCCGGGGTAGGCGCCGGCGATGTCGACGATGCTGATCACCGGCAGGTTGAAGCGCTCGGCCAGCTCCATCAGCCGCACGGCCTTGCGGTAGCCCTCGGGGCGCGCGTAGCCGAAGTTGTGCTTCACGCGGGTGGCGGTGTCGTGGCCCTTCTCGTTGCCGATCACCACCACCGGGCGGCCGCGGAACCGGCCCATGCCGCCGATGACCGCCTGGTCGTCACCGAAGACGCGGTCGCCCTTCAGCTCCACGAACTCCTCGATCAGAGCCTCGCAGTAGTCGGTGAAGCGCGGCCGGTCGGGATGGCGGGCGACCTGGGTCTTCTGCCAGGCGTCCAGGTTGGAGTAGGCGTCGCGGCGCATCTCCTGCGCACGGCTGCGCAACGCCTCGATCTCGGCGTCGAAGGCGCCGGACCCGGCGGTCTCGGAGAGCTTGGAGAGCTCCTCGATCTTGGCTTCGAGGTCGGCGATGGGTCGCTCGAACTCGAGGTAGTGGACAGCCATCCGGGGGCTCGCCTCTGCCGTTCGCGAAGCGCCGGAAACTAGGCGGGATGACCCGCCCCCACAAGAGCGTGACCCGGCAAGGGTGCAACCGGCTCAGCATCCAGCGAGTTTCCTGCCCGAGGTTCGAGTCCGAACGGCGCCGTCCCGACGGGGGGTCGGGCCCGGACGCCCTTTGGCGCGCCTTACGTGACACGCGCGGATCCGCCCGA
>JAGWSE010000268.1 GCA_028869395.1 Alphaproteobacteria bacterium
CCGTACTGGGCGTCGGGGTCGGTGGAGACGCCGACCTTGAGCTTCTGCATCTCCGTGGCCATGCGCTCGCGCAGCTCGTCGGCGGTTTTCCGGCCCACGGGCGCGGCCACCGGCAGGGCCATGCAGCGCTCGCCGGCCGAGCCGTAGGCCGCGCCGATGATGTCCTTGGTCGCCTGCTCGAGGTCGGCGTCCGGCAGGATGATGCCGTGGTTCTTCGCCCCGCCCATGGCCTGGACGCGCTTACCCGCCGCCGTGCCCCGCGAGTAGACGTAGTGAGCGATGTCGGAGGAGCCGACGAAGCTCACCGCCTTGATGTCCGGGTGCTGCAGGATCGCGTCGACGGCGACCTTGTCGCCCTGGACCACGTTCAGCACGCCCTTGGGCGCGCCGGCCTCCATCATCAGCTCGGCGAGGCGGAGAGGGACGGAGGGATCCTTTTCTGAGGGCTTGAGGATGAAGCTGTTGCCGACCGCGATGGCGATGCCGAACATCCACATCGGGATCATGGCCGGGAAGTTGAACGGGGTGATGCCGGCGGCGACCCCCAGCGGCTGGCGCATGGAGTAGACGTCGATCCCCGGGCCCGCGCCCTCGGTGTACTCGCCCTTGAGCGCGTGCGGGATGCCGCAGGCGAACTCGATCACCTCCAGGCCGCGCTGCACGTCACCGCGCGCATCGGCGATGACCTTGCCGTGCTCGGAGGAGAGCAGCTCGGCGAGCTCGTCCATGCGCGCCTCGACAAGGCGCTTGAACTCGAACATCACCCGCGCCCGCCGCTGCGGGTTCACGAGCGCCCAGGTCTGCTGGGCGCGCAATGCGGACTGCACCGCCTTGTCCACGTCCGCTTCGGCGGCGAAGGCCACGCGGGCCTGCACCTCGCCGGTGTTGGGGTTGAACACGTCGGCATACCGACCGCTGGTGGCGGCGACAGAGGCGCCGTCGATGAAGTGGGTGATCTCACGCATGAGCGGCGTTTTAGGCGCTTGGCTGGGCCGCCGCTAGGCCGATCCGTGGCAGGAATTGCTCAAATTTCGCGGCGGCGGCGCACGGCCGGCCCCTTCGGCCGACCGGCGCTCTCCCGACGCCCCCGATGGCGACGGCGGATCGGCGCGTGGCGCGAAAAGCCTAGGCGTTCTAAGCGCTTGCTCCGGTTCACGGCGCAGGCGAATCTTGCGCCATGACGGCCCTTTCGCCCGCCACTGTCCTGACCCGCGCCCGTCGCGACGAGCACATTGTCGACACGCTGATCCTCGAGCGCGCGCCCAGGCTGTCGGCGACGCCGCTGTGGCCCGTGCTGAAGCCGCTGCTGTACCGCGTGCTGGACTACGGCAAGGCCCGCAGGCTGGCCGACGCCATCGCGCCGCTGCCGGGCCTGGCTGGCCTGGACGCCGTCTCCGACCTGCTGCGGCTGCAGGTCGAGACGCGCGGCCTGGAGCACATTCCCCGCGACGGCCGCCTAGTGGTCGTCTGCAACCACCCGACGGGCATCGCCGACGGGATCGCCGTCTACGACGTGCTGAAGGCCATCCGGCCGGACCTGTGCTTCTACGCCAACTCGGACGCCCACCGCGTGGCTCCGGGGTTCCTCGACGTGCTGATCCCGGTGGAATGGGTCGAGGCCAAGCGCACGCGCGAGCGGACGCGGCTGACGCTGCAGCTCACCAAGGAGGCGCTGGAGGCGGAGCGGTGCCTGGTGATCTTCCCCTCCGGACGCCTGGCGCGGCGGCGCAACGGCGTGCTGGCGGACCCGCCCTGGGCGCCCACGGCGGTCTCCGTCGCGCGGCGGCAGGAGGCGCCGGTCGTGCCGATCCATGTGGCCGGCCCCTGGTCGACGCTTTTCCACTTCTTCGACCGCTTCTCGCCGGAGCTGCGCGACGTCACCCTGTTCCACGAGCTGCTCAACAAGCAAGGGCGTTCCTTCACGCTGACGGTCGGTGCGCCGATCCCGCCGGAGGCGCTCGCCGGCGAGGCGGCCGAGGTGGTGGAGCGGCTCAAGGCCCACGTCGAACAGGTCCTGCCCCGCGATCCGGGCCGGCCGTTCGCATGAGGCTGGCGGACGAAGCCGCGACGGCCCGGCTGGGGGCGGTGATCGCGGGCAGGCTCGAGCCGGGCGAAGCGGTCTGCCTCTCCGGGCCGCTGGGGGCGGGGAAGTCCACGCTCGCCCGGGCGCTGGTGCGGGCGCTGACCACGCCGGACGAGGACGTCCCCTCGCCCACCTTCACCCTGGTGCAGTTCTACGAAGGGCCGCGACTGCGTGTCGCCCACTTCGATCTCTATCGGCTCTCGAACCCGGACGAGGCCTATGAGATCGGTCTGGACGAGGCGCTGGAGGACGGGGCGGCGGTGATCGAATGGCCGGAGCGGCTGCAGGGCCGCCTGCCCGGGGATCGACTCGATGTAGAGATCGGCCTGGAAGCCGAGGGCCGAAGCGTCAGGCTGACGCCCCACGGCGCCTGGAAAGGACGCGAGCTTGAGTTTGGCGGAAGTCGCGGATCGTGAGGACCTGAAGGCGGCGTTCCTGCGCCAGGCCGGCTTCGGCGCGGCGGCGCGGGAGCCGATGGGCGGCGACGCCTCGACGCGGCTCTACGAGCGCCTGCGCCTGCCCTCGGGCGGGACCTTCATCTTCATGGACCAGCCGCCGGCTCTGGAGAGCGCGGTCTGCCCGCCGGGCGCCACGCCCGAGCAGCGGATGGCGCTGGGCTACAACGCCGCCTCGCGGCTGGCCGCCGGGTCGGTGGCCGCCTTCGTCACGATCGCCGAATACCTGCGCCACCAGGGCCTCTCCGCGCCGAAGATCCCGGCCTACGACGTGGACCAGGGCCTGGCGGTGCTGGAGGACCTGGGCGAGGGCCTGTTCGCCACGCTGATCGCCGGAGGGGAGGCGGAGGCGCCGCTCTACGAGGCGGCGACCGACGTCCAGGTCGCGCTGCACGAGCGCACGCCGCCGCAGGTGCTGAACGCGGGCGCCGCGGCGTGGCCTCTGCTGACCTACGACACCCTCGCGCTGAAGGTCGGGACCGACACCTTCCTGGAGTGGTGGCCGAAGTTCGCCGGCCTGCCGGCGTTCGGGGCCGAGGCGAGCGCCGAGTGGGACGCCCTGTGGGCGCCGGTCTGGGTGCGCGGCGAGGCGGGCGCGAACGTCTTCACCCACCGCGACTACCACGCCCAGAACCTGCTCTGGCTGCCGAAGCGCAAAGCGGTAGGGCGCGTCGGGCTGCTGGACTTCCAGGATGCGCTGCGCGGGCATCCCGCGTGGGACCTGACCCACCTGCTGCAGGACGCCCGCCGAGACGTCGCCCCCGAGCTCGAGGCGGCGATGCTCGACCGCTACCTCGCCGCGCGCCCGGAGCTCGAGCGCGAGGCGTTCCTCGCCGACTACCGTGCGCTCGCCGCGTCCAACGCGGCGCGCATCCTGGGCCGCGTGTTCGCCAGGCAGGCGCTGCTCGGCCGGACGCAGTACAAGGCCTACATGCCCCGGACCTGGCGCTACCTGGAACGCAACCTCGGCGACCCCGCGCTCGCGGGCCTGAAGGGCTGGTTCGAGCGACACGTGCCGGCCGAGGCGCGCGCGTGAGCGGGGGACCGACCACGGCCATGGTGCTGGCGGCCGGGCTCGGCACCCGGATGCGGCCGCTGACCGACGACAGGCCGAAAGCCCTCGTCGAGGTGGCCGGCAAGCCGCTGATCGACCATGTCCTCGACCGGCTGCGGGAGGCGGGAATCTCGCGCGCGGTGGTCAACGTCCACCACTTCGCTGACCAGATGGAGGCGCACCTTTCCACCCGCCGCGACCTGGAGGTGCTGGTCTCGGACGAGCGCGCCGCGCTCTTGGACTCCGGCGGCGGCATCCAGCACGCGCGGCCGCTGCTTGGTGAGGCGCCGATCTTCGTCGCCAACATCGATTCGCTGTGGCTCGACGAGGGCGCCCCGCCGCTGGAGAGCCTCAAGCAGGCGTGGCGACCGGAGGCGATGGACCTGCTCCTGCTGGTCGTCCGCCGCGGCCACGGCATCGGCTTCGAAGGACCGCAGGGCTTCTTCATGGACGAGGCCGGCCGGCTCACCCACTCGACCGATCCCGACGTGGTCACCCCGTTCGCCAACGTCGGCTTCGGCATCCTGAAGCCGCAGATCCTGGACGGCGGGCCCAAGGCCGGGCCGTTCCCGATTCAGCCCATCTGGCGCCGCCTGCAGGCGGAGGGACGGCTCTACGGCGCGGCCATGCAGGCCTTCTGGATGCACGTGGGCGATCCGGCCGCGCGCGAGGCGGCCGAGGCGAGGCTCAAGGAGCTGACGTGACGCCTCCGGGGTTCCTCGACCGGCCCGCGCCCCGCTGGTTCAACGTGCCCGCGCACCGGCCGTTCGTGCAGGACCTGTCGGCGGGCCTCTACGCGGCGCTCGCCCCGCTGGGTCCGGACGCGCTTTCGCAGGCGACCGTCCTGGTGCCGACGCGCCGCGGGGGCCGGGCGCTGGCCGACGCCTTCGTGACGGCCGGCGGCGGCCGGGCGGTGCTGCCGCCGCAGATGCGCCCGCTGGGCGACCTGGACGAGGGCGAGCCGCCGTTCGAACCCGGCGACCTCGCGCTCGACCTGCCCGCCGCCATCGACCCGCTGGCCCGCCGCTTCGAACTGACCCGGCTGGTGACGGCGCAGGCGCACCTGCTGCCCGAGCGCGAACTCTCCGCGGCCGGCGCCCTGGAGCTCGCCGACGCGCTGGGCGGCTTCTTCGATTCCGCCCAGATCGAGGAGGTGGAGCTGGAGGGCCGGCTGGAGGCGCTGGTGGACGGCGACCTGGCCGAGCACTGGCAAGTCTCGCGCGGGTTCCTCGAAGCCGCCATCCAGGCCTGGCCGAGGCGGCTTGCGGAGCTCGGTCTCGCGGATGTGAGCCAGCGCCGGGTCACCCTGCTGCGCCGGCTTGCGGACGCCTGGACGGAGCGGCCGCCGCAAGGCGTCCTGGTGGCCGCCGGTTCGACCGGCACCGCGCCGGCCACCCGCGACCTGCTGGTGGCCATCGCCCATGCGCCGCAGGGCTGCGTGGTGCTGCCCGGGCTCGACGAGGGCCTGGCCGACAGCGCCTGGGCGAAGGTGGACGTGCAGCATCCGCAAGGGGCGCTCAAGCGACTGCTGGAGCATGCCGGCATAACCAAGGGCGATGTGTTGCCCTGGCCCGCCTCGCCGTTCGAGAGCCGCGGCCGGTGGCGGCGGCGCATCGTCAACGAGGCGCTGCGGCCGGCCGAGGAAACCGCCGACTGGCTCTCCGTCATCGCCGGCCTCCGCCGCGAGGGCGAGAAGGACCGCGTCGACCCGATCGCAGAAGGCCTGGGCGGCCTCACGCAGCTCTCGGCCCGCACGGAGGAGGAGGCGGCCACGGCCGCGGCGCTCCTGCTGCGCGAGGCCTTGGAGACGGCCGGGCGGACCGCCGCGCTGGTGACGCCCGACCAGGCGCTGGCGCGCCGCGTGAGCGCCAAGCTCGCCCGCTGGGGCGTGATCCCGGACTCCTCGGCCGGCGAGAGCCTGGCCGGCTCCGCGACCGCGGTGCTGGCCGCCCTGCTCGCCCGCCTCGCCGCCGAACCGCTGGACCCGATCGCGCTGCTGGGCGTGCTGAAGCATCCGTTCTGCCGCCTGGCGCCGGAGGGCGCGGCAGCCCGATTGGAGCGACGAGGCCTGCGCGGGCCTCGGCCCCGC
>JAGWSE010000269.1 GCA_028869395.1 Alphaproteobacteria bacterium
CGGCTCGCATCGGGCTGCGATTCCCCGTCGAGGTCGGGCTGGTGGGGGATTGCAAGTCGGTGCTTGGCGCCCTGCTGCCCATGATCCAGCGCAAGTCCGACCGGGACTTCCTCAAGACGGCGCAGAGCCACAACGCGGAGTGGAAGCAACTGCTGAAGGAACGCGGCACGCGCACCGACAAGCCGATGAAGCCGCAGGTCGTCGCCTATGAGCTGAACAAGCTCCTCAGGAACGACGCGATCGTCGCCACGGATTCCGGGACCATCACCTCCTGGATCGCCCGGCAGATGGATTTCCGCGGGAACCAGATGTTCTCCTGCTCGGGGAACCTGGCGACGATGGCCTGTGGCCTGCCCTACGCGGTTGCGGCGGCGGTCGCCTATCCGAACCGCCAGGTCGTGGCGTTCGTGGGCGACGGCGGCCTGACCATGTTGCTGGGCGAACTCGCTACCTGCGTGAAATACGGCCTCGACGTGAAGGTCGTGGTCATCAAGAACAACGTGCTCGGCCAGATCAAATGGGAGCAGATGGTCTTCCTGGGCCACCCGGAATACGTCTGCGAGCTGCAGCCGATCGACTTCGCCACCGTCGCCCGCGGCTTCGGCGTGGCCGGCTACACGATCGAGGACCCTGCCGAGTGCGGCGCGACGCTCAAGCAGGCGCTCGAGACGCCCGGGCCGGCCGTCATCCAGGCGGTCGTCGATCCCAACGAGCCGCCGCTGCCGCCGCATATCGGGCTCGACCAGGCCAAGCACTTCGCCGAGGCGCTCGCCAAGGGCACGCAGAACCGAAGCGCGATCATCAAGACGGTGATGGGCGACAAGATCCGCGAGCTGATCTGATCCCATGACCGAGGCCCGCCCCAGGATCACGGAGGTCTCCGCCCGCGCCGTGACCATCCCCACGGATGCGCCGGAGTCGGACGGAACCTTCGCCTGGACGGCGACCACCATCGTCCTGGCCAAGGTCCAGGGCGGGGGATCCGAGGGGCTGGGCTACAGCTACGCTGCAGGCGCCGCCCAAGCCGTCGTCAACGACAGCCTGGCCGCGATCCTCAAGGGACGCGAGGTTTTCGACGTCGGCGGTATCTGGGAAGCCATGCGCTGGCAGGTCCGCAACCTTGGCTCCCGCGGCGTTTGCGCCTGCGCCATCTCCGCCGTGGATGCAGCGCTGTGGGACCTCAAGGCCAAGATCCTAGGACTTCCTCTCTGCGAACTGCTGGGGCGCCGGCGCGAGACGGTTCCGGTCTACGGCAGTGGCGGCTTCATCTCCTACGACGACAAGCGGCTTCGCGAGCAGCTTTCCGGCTGGGCCGACGAAGGTTGCCGCTGGGTGAAGATGAAGGTGGGGCGCGATCCCGACCGCGACCTCGAACGGGTGAAGGCCGCCCGCCAGGCGATCGGCGAAACCGGGCTCTTCGTGGACGCGAACGGGGCATGGCAGCCCAAGGAGGCGCTCTACTGGGCCGAGCGCTACGCGAGCTTCGGCGTGGCCTGGCTGGAGGAGCCCACCTCCAGCGACGACCTGGAGGGGCTTCGGCTCGTGCGCGAGCAGGGCCCGGCGGGGATGGACGTCGCGGCCGGTGAATACGGGTTCGAGAGCTTCTACTTCCGGCGCATGCTGGAGGAAGGCGCCGTCGACGTCCTACAGGCGGACGCCACGCGCTGCCTGGGCCTTACCGGCTTCCTGCAGGCGGCGAACCTCGCGGCCGCCTGGAACCGCCCGGTCTCCTCGCACTGCGCGCCGGCCGTGCACCTGCACGCCGCCTGCGCCGCGCCCAACCTGCGCCATATGGAGTGGTTCCACGACCACGTCCGCATCGAGCAGATGATCTTCGATGGCGCGCCGGAGCTGAAGCACGGCGCGATCGCGCCCGACCTGTCGCGCCCGGGCCTGGGGCTCGAGCTGAAAACCCAGGATCTCCAGAGGTACGCCGCATGAACGGCATGAGCGGCCCGGGTGTCTTCCGCACCGTGATCGACCGGCGCCCCGACGGGCGGATCGCGGCCGAGGGGTTCGAGTTTCCCGAGACCCGCCGCCGGGCGCTTGCCCAGGCGCTGCGCACGCGCATCCGCGGCGAGGTCCGCTTCAGCGACGGCGACCGGGCGCTCTACGCCACCGATTCCTCAAATTACCGCCAGACCCCGCTGGGAGTGGTGCTGCCGCGCGACGCCGACGACGCGGCCGAGGCGATCCGGATTTGCGCCGAACACGATGCTCCGGTGACCCCACGGGGCGGCGGGACCAGCCTCGCCGGTCAGACCTGCAACACTGCGGTGATCATCGATTTCTCGAAGTACATGCACCGGGTGCTCTCGATCGACCCGGACCGGAAGCTCGCCGAGGTGGACCCAGGCTGCATTCTCGACACCCTGCGCGACGAAGCGGAGAAGCACCACCTGACGTTCGGACCCGATCCCTCGACGCACAGCCGCAACACGCTGGGCGGGATGATCGGAAACGACTCGTGCGGGGTGCATTCGATCATGGCTGGGCGCACCGCCGACAATGTCGAGAGCCTTGACATCATCACCTATGATGGCCTTCGGATGACCGTCGGTCCGACCTCGAGGGCTGAGTATGAGGCCATCCTGGCGCAAGGCGGCCGGCGCGCAGAGATCTACCGCGGCATGCGCGAGTTGTGGGACCGCTACGGGGCGCAATTCGAGGAAACCTATCCACACATTCCCCGACGCGTCTCCGGCTACGAGAACCTGAACGAGCTCGCCTGGGAGCGGGGCTTCAACGTGGCCCGGGCACTGGTGGGCACGGAAGCCGGATGCGTGATGGTGCTGAAGGCGAGGCTCAATCTGGTGGAGAGCCCGCCCTGCCGGGTCGTTACGATCGTCGGATTCAAGGACGTCTTCACCGCGGCGGACCACGTCTGCGACGCGCTCGAGTTCGGCCCCATCGGGCTCGAGGGCATGGACGACCTCCTGATCGACTATCTCCGGCGCAAGCACCTCGACGCCGAGGACGTCTCCGACATGCCAAAGGGAGGCGGATGGCTACTCGCTGAGTTCGGCGCGCAGACCCACGAGGAGGCGTTGGGCAAGGCCAGGAAGTTCGAAGCGGCGTTCAAGCGCAAAGGCTGCACCGCCTCAGTGCTCGACACGCACGAGAAACAAGCGCGAATCTGGAAGGTGCGCGAGGACGCCCTCGCGGCCACGGCGCACCTGCCCGGCATCGGCGAAACCTATCCGGGCTGGGAGGACAGCGCCGTCCGCCGCGACGACCTGGGAGGCTACCTGCGCGACCTCAAGGCGCTGTTCCACAAGCACGGCTACGAGGCCTCCGTCTACGGACACTTCGGCGACGGCCTGGTGCACTGCCGCATCAATTTCGACCTGGGAACCGAGGCCGGGCTCGCCAACTGGAAGGCCTTCCTGAGCGAGGCGGCCGATCTCGTCGTCCGGTACGGGGGGTCGTTGTCGGGCGAGCACGGGGACGGCCAGGCCCGCGCCGGATTGCTCGACAAGATGTACGGCGACGACCTGATGCGGGCCCAGCGGGAGTTCAAGGAGATCTGGGATCCGCGAACGCGTATGAACCCCGGGAAGGTCATCGACCCCTATCCGATCACGTCCAACTTGCGCCTGGGGCCCACCTTTCAGCCCCCGGAAATCCGCAGCCATTTCGCCCTGGAGGACGACAACGGGAGCTTCGTTCAGGCCACAAGGCGCTGCGTGGGCGTGGGCGCCTGCCGCGTGCCGCACAGCGACTTCCAAGTCATGTGCCCGAGCTTCATGGCCACGCGGGAGGAGAAGTACTCCACGCGCGGCCGCGCGCGCTTGCTCTTCGAAATGGTGCATGGGGGCGCAATCACGGAGGGCTGGAAGAGCCCCGATGTGGAAGATGCGCTGGCCTTCTGTCTTGGCTGCAAGGCCTGCAAATCAGACTGCCCGGTCCACGTCGATATGGCGACCTACAAGGCCGAGTTCCGTTCGCGTCACTACGAGGGCCGCCTGCGGCCCCGCGCGGCCTATGCCATGGGCCAGATCCGCCGCTGGGCCGAAATCGCCGGCCATGCGCCCTGGCTCGCCAACGCGGTGATGCGGACACCGGGCGTCTCGAACCTGGCCAAGAGCATCGGCGGGGTGGCGCAGGCCCGGACCATCCCGGCGTTCGCCTCGCCCACGTTCCGTAGCTGGTGGAGCCGGCGGGACAAGCGCAGCGGCGGCGGCAAGCGGGTCATCCTGTGGCCAGACACCTTCAATGACTTCTTCCGGCCGAAGACCGCGATCGCGGCCGTGAGCGTGCTCGAGGCGCTCGGCTACGAGGTCTCGCTCCCCAAGGCGCCTCTCTGCTGCGGCCGGCCCCTTTACGACTGGGGCTGGCTGGACCAGGCCAGGGGGCTCTGGCGCAAGACGCTGAACGTGCTGGCTGAGGAGATTTCGGCCGGAACGCCGGTGGTGGGCCTGGAGCCGGCGTGCGTCAGCGCATTCCGCGACGAGCTTCCCGGCCTCTTCC
>JAGWSE010000270.1 GCA_028869395.1 Alphaproteobacteria bacterium
CTGCGGCTGCCCGTGCGGATCGCGCAGCACCAGCGTAGAGACCGAGACGTCCGTCTTCGCGCCGCGATAGACCTCCTTCGCCGCTGAAAGCGGTTCGTCGCGCCCGACCAGCTTGACGATATAGGGGTAGCCGGACTGGGTGACCTCGCCCTTCGTCCACTCGGTGGCGAGCGCCAGCGTGTCCCGGTCGATCCAGGTGACGTTCAGCTTGGCCTCGGGAAGGCTGAAGCCGCCGTCGACGAACCGACCGGCCTCGGCGTCGAACTCGCGAACGACCACCGCGTCCTTGCCGCCGTCGGACAGGCTTACGAGGCAGAGCCTGTCATCCGGCGGCAGGCAATCGGCGCCCTTGAACACCCAGTTGACGTTCTCGGCCTTCGCCAGAGCGTCGATGTCCAGGAGCGTGCGGAACTGCGGTTCCTTCGTGCGGTAGCTGTCGAGCGTCGTGCTGCGCCAGAGCCCCTGGACGTGATCCTGGTCCTGCCAGAAGTCCCGCAAGGTCCCGTCGCCCGCGAAATAGACGCCCGGAATGCGGTCCTTCGCGGTGACCAGCTTCAAGGCTTCGGCGTGGTTCGCCGCGTAGCGCGGATCATCCTGGAGCTGCGGCAGGGAACGGGCGTTTTCGGCCCGCGCGAAGGCCAGCGCCCTCTTGCCCTCGATCTTCTCCATGTAGACGTAAGGGTCTTTCGAAGGCGCAGGCGCCGCCGCCATCAGCATCACTCCGGCTGCGAGGATGAATCCGAAACGCATCATCCCGCGATAGGGGCGATGCTCGCGGCAAAGCTCAAGAGGTGAACGGCAGATGCTCCGCCCCCTTGAGGACGGATCCGGACCCAGTCACCGGCCTCGTTCGCGCCAGATGGAGAGGGCGAGCTTCGGGCGGACCAGAAAGAGTCCGGTCCAGACGATCACGGCCGCGGCCCGTCGGGCGCGGGCCCGCGGGCGAATGTCGGCTTCGTAGACGGCGGCATAGTCGACGGCGGTCATGGGCGTTCTCCACATCGGTGGAGACAGCGCTATTCGCCGGGTGCGACAGAACCGGTCGCATGAGCTTTGCGGGCGAGCTCGATCTGCTCGATCAGCAGGTCCTTCAGGCGCTGCGGCGCGACGACCTGCACCTGGTCGCCCCAGGTGAAGAGGTGCCAGGCGAGCTCGCGCATTCCGCTCGCCCGGAACCGCACCATCACCGATCCGTCCGCCTGCTGTTCGAGCGTCTGGTCCGAATGAAAGCGCCAGCGTAGCGCCCCTTCGGCCGAAGCCGGCAGGACGCGCAACACCACGTCCTCGGTGTCGTCCTGGTAGATGCCGAAGCTCTCGTCGGCGTAGTCCTGCAGGGAGAAGCCTTCGGGTCGCACGCCCGGTCTCCCGGTCGGGGTCACCTCCCGCATGCGGTCGAGCCGCCAGTTGCGAGGGCTCCCCTCGCGTTCCGCCGCCACCAGATAGTTCGCCCGACCGAATAGGATGCCATAGGGGATGACCTCGCGGGTGCGGCCAGGCTGCGAGCCGCCCTCGTAGCGGAAACTCAGGCTCGAGCCCGCCTTCAGCGCCTCGCGAATGGCGGACAGCACCGTTTCGTCTTCGAAGGGCCTGGGGCCCGCCTGGACGGCGATGGTCTCGGCCTGCAGCAGCGCCTCGAGGTCGGGGGCGAGGCGGCGGCGCGCGGCGGCGCGAGTGGCCGAGAGCACCTTCTGCTCCAGCGAGCGCAGCGCCTGCGCACGGGCGCCCGCCCCCTGACCCGCGAAGGTTTCGGCCGCGCTCTTCAACGCCGCCAGCTCCTCGGCCGTCGGCGCCTGGAAAAGGCCGTCCAGGCCCGCCGGGATGCGGAAGCGCCTGGTGGGCGGATCCTCCACCTCCTCCATCTGCGGAAACACCTCGCGGACAGCGTCGCGCATGCGCTCGGCCGTGCGCCGACCGACCCCGACCCGGTCGGCGATTTCGTCGAGGGTCAGTCCCTCGGCGGTGGAGGCGAGCAGGCGCGCCAGCTCGAGGAGTCGACCGGCCTTTTCATGGCGCATGGAAACTTACGTCCGTTTCTGTCGTAGCGCCCCATCAGAACCGAACCATCGACAACCCGCAACGGAGTTTCGAGCGATGGCCTCCTACCGCGCGTTCCGCCCCGCCTACGCCCGCCGGGCCCGCCAGCTCCCGCAGGTGGAGCGCGCCGCCCTCCCGGCGGCCGTGGTCGACGCGGTGCTTCGCTTCCACGACGAGGAGCAGGACCAGGGAGCGGGCCGTACCCTGCTGCGGCTTTCCCACGACCGCCTCCGCGACCGTGAGATCCGCGCAGCGCTCGGCGCCCTGACCGAGCGCGCCGCGAACGTCTCGATCCTCTGGAACGAGCGGGAGGGCGAGATCATCCGCGTCCTGGAAGCGGCCTAGCCGGAAGCACTCCCTGCGCAGAGCCTGGCATCACGGCCCCTCGTACTTGTAGGAGGGCTGGTCGATGGCGAGCTGGTCGAGGACGTTCCCTCGCAGAGTGGCCAGCAAGCCTGGGGTGGCGACGCCCATCTCGCCCGCCCGCAGCTTCTCGCAGAGCTCCCAGTTCAGACCGCGGTAGTTCCCTCCGTGGCCGAGGATCGCCTCCAGCCGCTCGACCGCCGCCGCCTGGGCCTGGTCGCCCAGGGTGAGCTCGCGCGTGACGGCCGCCAGCGCGTTGGCGGCCACGCGGGCCAGGAACTGGTTGCGCGGATCGAGCTGCGGACGGACCTGCTCGATCCACCGGCCGACCGCTTCCGTCAGTTCTTCGGGTTTCGGGTGAGTGATCAAAGGCCCGCCTCCAGAATGTTGAGCAGGTCGATCTCGGTCTCGGAGACGCGCCGGCCGATCATCGGCCGCTCGACGGACGCCTCGGCGCCGGTCGCCCAGCTCGAATACATCATCAGGCACATGACGCCCCATTTCAGGCTGCCCAGCGCCTGCCAATAGCGGACACGGCCCAGGGGGACCGGTTCTCCGCCCGCGGATTCATATCCGGCCAGCAGGTCCTCGTAGTCGCCGAAGCCCCCGACCGGCCTGTCTGGCCGGCCGAAGCGCCAGGAGTTGACGCAAATCCAGCCCAGGTCCTCGGCCGGATCGCCGAGGTGTGACAGCTCCCAGTCGAGAACGGCCGCCAGACCCTTCTCGGGATCGACGATCAGATTGCCGTTCCGGAAATCGCCGTGGAGCAGGACGGGCCTTCGCGCTTCGGGCAGGTGATCGCGCAGGTGCCGGAACGCGAGTTCGAGCACAGGGCGCTCGGCGCCGCTCGTTCGATAGGCTTCTTCGTACCGGTCGAGCTCGACCGCGGCGTCGGCGGTCTTCAGGTGCGCCTGCGCCGGCGGCGACACGCTATGGATCCTCGCCAGCACCTCGCCGCACTGGCGTGCCAGCAGCGGCCGCACGGCGTCGAACTTCGGATCGGTGTTGATCCGGCGCCCCAGCGTCTCGCCGGCCACACGGCGTGTGACATGGGCCTCCCCCAGGCCGTCGGCCTCGTCGCAAAGGTGGACAAGGGGCGGCGCAGGCGCGCCCTTCGCCCGCACGGCGGAGATCAGGGCGGCTTCGGCCGCAAGGCTGGTCGAGCGCGAATTCTCCGGATCGAACGGTCCCGAGCGCCGCCGCAGGATCATCTCCTCGCGGCCCTTCGGACCCTCGATGGCGAAGGCCCAGGTTTCCATGCTGGCCCCGCCGGTCAGCCGCTGGGCTTCCGCGGCGCGCGCGCCCTTTCCGGCCAGCCGGACAGCGAGCCTCGACAAGGCGGCGGGGACGTCCACACTCATGACCCGACGGAAGCCCTTTCGTGGTCTAAGCTTGGGATGTGGCGGCCTGGGGCCGCGCTTGTAAACCGATCACGCGACGGAAGGCGGCCGCAGACCGCCGCACTCGAGGAAACGAGCCATGGATTTCGACCTTCCCCCGCAGCTTTCCGAGTACCTGGACGAGCTGGACGCCTTCATCGAGCGCGAGATCAAGCCGCTGGAGCAGCAGGACGACAACATCCGCTTCTTCGACCACCGGCGGGAATACGAGCGCACCGACTGGGATAAGGGCGGCCTCCCGAAGAAGGAATGGGAAGAGCTTCTCGCGGAAGCGCGCCGCCGGGCCGATGCCGCCGGGCACCTGCGCTACGGCTGGCCGAAGGAGCTGGGCGGCAAGGGTGGCACGCAGCTCGACTTGGCGGTGATCCGTGAGCACCTCGCCTCGAAGGGGCTGGGCCTGCACAATGACCTGCAGAACGAGCACTCCATCGTCGGCAACAACCCCTTCATCCTGATGTTCAAGGAGTTTGCGACCAACGAGCAGTACGACCGCTACGCGGACGACCTGCTGGGCGGCAAGCTTCGCACTGGATTCGGGCTGACCGAGCCGTACCACGGCTCCGACGCCACCTTCATGGAAACGACCGCGATCCGCCAGGACAGGGACGGCAAGCCCGGCTGGCTGATCCGGGGCGAAAAGATGTGGACGACGGGCATGCACGTGGCGACCCACTGCATGGTCTTCGCCCGGACGTCCGGAGAGGACGGAGACGCTGCGGGCATCACCTGCTTCATCGTGCCGGCCGATACGCCGGGCGTGAAGGTCGAGGAGTACCTGTGGACCTTCAACATGCCGACCGACCACCCGCGGGTGAGCTTCACCGACGTCTGGGTGCCTGAGGATTCCTACTGGGGCCAGATCGGCGGCGGCCTGGCGCTCGGCCAGAGCTTCGTGCACCAGAACCGGATCCGGCAGGCGGCCTCCTCACTGGGCGCCGCGGTCTACTGCATCAACGAGAGCGTGAAGTACGCCCGGATGCGCAAGCCCTTCGGCAAGGCGCTGGCGGAGAACCAGGCGATCCAGTGGCCGCTCGTCGAGCTCGCCACCCAGGCCGAGGCGCTCAGGCTGCTGATCCGCAAGACCGCCTGGCAGATGGACCGGATGGACCACAAGGAGATCGAGCGGACGATCTCCGACAAGGTCTCGATGTGCAACTACTGGGGAAACCGGCTGGTCTGCGAGGCGGCCGACCGGGCCATGCAAGTGCATGGCGGGATCGGCTACTCCCGCCACAAGCCCTTCGAGCACATCTACCGCCACCACCGCCGCTACCGGATCACCGAGGGCTCGGAGGAAATCCAGATGAGGAAGGTCGCGGCCTATCTGTTCGGCTACCTGGGGCCGAAGCGGAAGGAGATGTCGAACCTCACCTGGGACGACGTGGACTACCGCCAGAGCGACCGGCCGACGGAGTCCGAACGTGCGGCGACCGACAAGGCGACGAAGCACGAAGAGGCGGGCGTCAAGGACGACTACGTCCAGCCGATCCCGGCGCGGCCCTAGGCGGCCGCCGCTTCGGCGTAGAGGCGGTCGAAGAGCGGGGGCAGGCTGTCGGGCAGGCCGAGCAGCGGACCCGACGAGAGCAACAGGACCACCTCGTCGCCTTCAAGCCCGCTCAGGGCGCCCATGACCTGTTCGGCCGTGGTCACGCCCTGCGCCGGCACGCCGGCCTGGGCGGTGCGCGCGAGGATCTCCGCGTGGGTCGACTGGTGATGGGTCGCCGCCCCGTGCGTCGGCGGCGGGATCATCAGCACGCGAGCCGCGCCCTCGAACACCGTGTCGTACCAGGAGAGCGCATCGCGGCTGCGCCAGGAAAAGGTGTGCGGCTCGAAGACCACCGTGAGCGGCCGGTCGGGATAGTGCAGCAGCATGGCCTCTATGGCCGAGCGCGCCTTCTCGTAGGAGGAGCCGAAGCCCTCGATGATCGGCACCGCCGAGCGCGTGGTGAGACGATCCAGGCGGCGGCGAATCCCGGCGAAATTGGCGACCGCCCGGGCCAGCGTGGATTCCGAGACCAGTCCCCGCTCCAGAAGGTAGGCCGTCACCCCCACGATGTTCTCGATGTTGTGCTCGCCGAGCAGCGTCGTGGCGAGCGCCAGGCGCCGACCAGCCGGGCTGACCAGGGTGAAGCGCGTCGTCTCGCCGAAGATGACATCCTCTGAGAACCAGCCGTCGCAGGGCTTGGTGTCGTACCAGACGATACGGCTCTGCGCGTCCGGCGCGATCCGGCGGATCGCCGGGTGGTCGCGCGCGATGAGCAGACCGTCGGAAGGGATCAGCCGCAGAAGTTCGCGGAACGGCGCCTCGTAGTCGGCGAAGGTCGGAAAGACGTTGACGTGGTCGTGTATGAGCGAGGTCAGCAGCACGTCGCGGGGATGGTAGAGCACGAACTTCGAACGCTTGTCCGTAGGGCCAACGATGTACTCGTCACCCTCCAGCACCACCTCCGGCGCGCCTCCCCAGTAACCGGTAGCCGGCAGCGATGGCGAGATCGCGCCGATCATCCAGCCCGCGTCCTGACCGGCCTCGCGCAGCATGTGCGCCATCAGCGCGGTGCAGGTGGACTTGCCGAACGAGCCCGCCACCACCGTGTTGCGCCGCGCCTCGGTCGCC
>JAGWSE010000271.1 GCA_028869395.1 Alphaproteobacteria bacterium
CGAACAGCACGAGAAGAACGTGGCGCACTGGCGCGAGGTCGAGCACGCGCGGGCGCAGGCCCAGGCCCAGGCCCAGGCTCAGGCCCAGGCTAAGGCTCAGGGAGGTGCGAGATGACCATTTCCGGAATGACCGGCTTCGGCCGCGCGGACGGCGCGCTGGCCGGCTGGAGCTGGGCGGTCGAGGCGCGCTCGGTGAACGGGCGCAACCTGGAGGTCCGTTTCCGAGGTCCCCCCGGATTCGACGGGCTCGAGCGGGCGTGCCGCGAGCTCGCGCAGGCCCGCTTCCAGCGCGGCCAGGTGACGGTGGGCGTCCAGGCGCGGCGCTCGGAGGGCGCCTCGGCCGTGCGCCTGAACCTGGACCAGCTCGAGCGCTATCTCGCAGCGGGCGCGCCTTACCTGGAGAGCGGCAGGGCCTCGGCGCCCTCGCTGGACGGACTGCTGGCGCTGAAGGGCGTCATCGAGACCGAGGATGCGGTTGAGGACCCCGAAGCCCGGGCCGAGCTCGAGGCGGCGATATCGGCGAGCATCGGCCAGGCGCTGGACGGACTGGCGAGCGCCCGGCGCGAGGAGGGGCGGGCCCTGGAAGGCGTGCTCGCAGGCTTCCTCGATCGGATCGCCGGACTTGTCGACAAGGCCGAGGCCCTGGCGGCGGACCAGCCGCCTTCGATCCGCGACCGGTTCGCCAAGCGGATGGCGGACCTCCTGGGGGAGGGGGCGGAGGAGGGGCGCATCCTGCAGGAAGCCGCGGCGATGGCCGTGAAGGCCGATGTGCGCGAAGAGCTCGACCGGCTCGTCGGCCACGTGGCGGCCGCGCGGCAGCTGATCGCGGGCGATGGCGGCGTGGGTCGCCGGCTCGACTTCCTGACGCAGGAATTCATGCGCGAGGCCAATACGCTCTGCTCCAAGTCGGCCTCGGGCGCCTTGACCGCGACCGGCCTCGACCTCAAAGCCGTGATCGACCAGTTTCGCGAGCAGGTGCAGAACGTTGAGTAGCGCGCCTCACCCTTTCGCCGACGACCGGCACGCCAAGCCCTGGGAAACCGTGCGGCGCGGCCTCCTCATGCTGGTGTCGAGCCCCGGCGGGGCCGGCAAGACCTCCCTGTCGCGCCGGCTGGTGGCCGACTTCGACGGCATGACCCTCTCCATCTCGGCGACGACGCGGCCACCGCGGCCGGGCGAGGAGGAGGGGCGGGAGTACTTCTTCAAGACCCGCGCCGAGTTCGAGGCGATGATCGAAGCCGGCGAGCTTCTGGAGTGGGCCGAGGTCAACAGCCATCTCTACGGCACGCCCAAGGGGCCGGTCATGGCGGCGCTCGACGCCGGCCGTGACGTGATGTTCGACATCGACTGGCAGGGCGCGCGCCAGGTCGCCCAGCAGGCGCCGGACGATTCCGTCCGCATCTACATCCTGCCGCCGTCCTGGCAGGACCTGTCACGGCGGCTTCACGCCCGCGCCCAGGACAGCGAAGAGGTCATCCGCCAGAGGCTCGCGCTGGGACGAAGCGAGATCACCCACTGGGACGAGTACGACTACGTCATCGTCAACAAGGACTTCGACCGCGCCTACGCCGACCTGATCCACATCTACCGGGCCGAGCGGATGAAGCCGGGCCGCAATCCGTGGCTCCCGCCCTTCGTGCAGGACCTGCTGACCGAAGGCGGCTGAACGGCAGGCCCTTCCTAGCGACCAGACTCCGCCGGCGCGGGCCGGTGCGCCGTAGGGGCCGGCGCAGCTTGGGCGTCGTCCGCGGTCGGCCGTGGAAGACTGAAGAGGCTGCGATCGGCGGGGCGGAAGTCGAGGCTGTCGATCTGCAGCGCCTCGCCGCCCTCGGTCGTTGCCCGGAACGCCACCCGCACCGGCCCGACCTTGCGGTAGTCGGAATAGTCGATGGCGAAGGGCCTCGGGCCGGCGGAATCGACCATGCGGACGAGAAGGTGGGTGCGCCGGTCGAACCAGAGCTCGCGCGGCACGCCGGCCCACGGTTTCACACGAACCACGTCGTAGGGACGTCCGCGCCACGTCTTCACACCGAGGGAGGCGGCGCGCGCATCGAACCGGCCCGGGAAGAGATAGCCGTGGACGTCGAAGAAGGCGTCTGACCGCGTCTCGGTGATCAGCTTGCGGATGTCGCGGCCGGTCTTCTGGCCCGAAGGGAAGATGGTCCAGTCGCCGGCGCCGTTGAAGCCATGCACCAGGAGCCCGTTGGGCTCGTGCGTCTCCACGCGCATGCCGTAGCGCACAGGATCGAGCCAGGCCTCGTAGCGGACGCCGCCCTTGCGCCCCACCTCGTGCCAGCCCCGCAGGCTGTACCATCCGGCTCCGCCGCTGGCCGCGCGGGCCTGGGCGAGCACCCTCTGGGCCTCGGCCGAATAGACCTGGGCCTGAGCGGCGACGGAGGCGAAGGCCAGGACGAGGGCCAGGATCACGGCCGAGGTCAAAGCCAGGTTGGGGGAACGGAACAGGGTCGGGGAACGGAATGGGGTCGGCATGTGCGGCGCTGTCATGGGGGCCGCGAAGCAAACCGGCAAGCTTGTTCACAATGCGGCGCTTCCCGGGGTTGCGAAATTCGGCCATGCCTTGCGCGCATCTGGCGAACGGAGGCGGCGGCCATGGCCTACGAGCTCTACTACTGGCCGGGGATTCAGGGTCGGGGCGAGTTCGTCCGTCTGGCGCTTGAGCAGGCGGGCGCGGACTATGTCGACGTGGCCCGCGGACGTGGCGAAGGCCGAGGCGTCCAGGCCTTGATCCATTTCCTGGAGGCGCAGTCCGTCGCGCGGCCGCCGTTCGCCCCGCCCTTCCTGAAGGATGGAGAGCTGGTGGTGGGCCAGACCGCCGCCATCCTGCTCTACCTCGGCCCTCGGCTGGGGCTGGCGCCCGCAGACGAGGCTGGGCGAATCTGGACCCACCAGATCCAGCTCACCATCGCCGACCTCGTGGCCGAGGCGCACGACACGCACCACCCGGTGGACGTCGGGCTCTACTACGAGGACCAGAAGCCGGAAGCTGCGCGGCGCGCCGCCGCCTTCCGGGCGGATCGGATCCCCAAGCATCTGGGCTGGCTCGACAAGGTGCTGGCGCGCAACCAGCTCGAGCAGGAAACAGCGCCGGGCTGGCTGGTGGGCGATCGGCTCAGCTATGTCGACCTTTCGGCCTTCCAGATCGTCGAAGGGCTGCGCTACGCCTTCCCGAACGCCACTGCGGCGGCGCTGGCGCAGACGCCCGGCCTGACGGCGCTCGCCGATCGGGTGGCGGCCTTGCCGAACGTGGCGGCCTACCTCGCAAGTGATCGGCGCATCCCGTTCAACGAGGACGGCATATTCCG
>JAGWSE010000272.1 GCA_028869395.1 Alphaproteobacteria bacterium
AGCTTGACCCTCACGTGGCGTGAGAGCCCACTCCCTCCGTCCATCGGCAAGGGATCGATCGACGGTGCGCGGGCATACGGTGAGCGAGGTGGCGAAGCTGTCGGGCGTTTCCGTCCGCACGCTGCACCATTACGACGAACTGGGCCTGCTCAAGCCCGCTCACGTCGGCGCCAACGGGTATCGCTACTACGGCAAGGACGAGCTGCTGCGCCTGCAGCAGATCCTCTTCCACCGGGAGCTCGGCTTCCCGCTGGAGGAGATCGCGAAGGTGCTGGACGCCGCCGGCTTCGATCGCGTGGCGGCGCTGAAGGCCCATCGCGAGACCCTGGTCGCGCAGAGCTGGCGTTACCGCCGCCTGGTGCGCACCATCGACGAGACCCTCGCCGCCCTCGAAGGAGAGACGACCATGGACGAAAAGGGCATCTACGCCGGGTTCGACAACGACCCCGAAAGGCAGGCGGCGCGCGAGGCGCGGCTCGTCGAGCGGTTCGGGGACGGCGTGCGGCCGGCGATCGAGCGCAGCCGCGAGATCGTCGCGAAGACCAGCAAGGCGGACTTCCGGGCGCGCAAGGCCGAACAGGACGCCATCGAGGCGGCGCTGGTCGCAGGGCTCGCCGGCGGAACTCCCGCCGACACCGCCCATGTGCAGGCCCTCATGCGCCGGCACCATGCCTGGGTCGCGACCTGGTGGGGCGTCGCGCCGGACGGGCCGCGCTTCGCGGGCCTCGGGCGGATGTACGTGGAGGATCCCGAGTTCCGGGCCCGCTACGAGGCGGTCGCGCCGGGGCTGGCCGACTACCTCGCCGAGGCGATGCGTCTGTTCGCCGAGCGCGAGCTCGCCTAGGCGGCCCGCGCAGGCGCCAGGTCCACGCCGAAGGCCTCGTGCAGGCCCTTCGCGCCGGCCGGCGTGAGCACCGCCGAGCGGCCCTCGGCGCCGCGGGCGATCCAGCCGAGCTCGAACAGCCGCGCCAGCAGCCGGGCGGCCACTGCGCCGCCCAGGTGGCGCCGCCGCTCGGTCCAGTCGATGCAGGGCCGCAGCGGCGCGCGCCGCGCGGTGGTGACCCCAGAGAGGTCGACGCCCAGCGCCGTCAGTCGCCGCTCGCCTTCGCAGGTCAGCCGGTAGCGTTCGGGTCCGTCCGACACGACCAGGCCTTCCCGCTCGAAGGCGTCGGCGAGCGCCACGCCCAGTCGGCCGGCCAGATGGTCGTAGCAGGTGCGTGCATCGCGCAGGCGCCGCGCCTGGGCCGAGAGCGGCGGCTCCAGCGCCTTGGGCGTCGGCGCGAGCTGCGACAGCGCCTCGAGCACCTGGGCCACCTTGGCGTCCGCCAGACTGTAGTAGCGGTGGCGACCCTGGCTCTTGACGGTCACCAGGCCGCCGGCCGTGAGCTTGGCGAGATGGTTGCTGGCGCCCTGGGGGGTGACGCCGGCGGCGCAGGCGAGCGCGGTGGCCGGCAGCGCCCGGCCGTCCATCAGCGCCTGCAGCATGGCGGCGCGCACCGGATCGCCGATCAGGGAGGCGGGCGTGGCGATGTTGGCGTGCATGGGAAGATTGTAGGCCCAAGCGGGCGCGATTGCTTCAGCCGGCGGTGAAGCGAGTTCTTACCGGCGTCCGAACAGCCGCTCGATGTCGGCGAGCTTGAGCTCCACGTAGGTCGGACGTCCGTGATTGCACTGGCCGGAGTGAGGCGTGGCCTCCATCTGCCGCAGCAGGGCGTTCATCTCCGGCGCGGAGAGCCTGCGGCCTGCGCGGACCGAGCCATGGCAGGCCATGGTCGAACAGACGTCCTCCAGCCGCTCCTTCAGCGCCAGGGCCTGACCGTTCTCGGCGAGGTCGTCGGCGATGTCGCGCACGAGGCCCGCAGCGTCGGTTTCGCCCAGCAGGGCCGGGACCTCGCGCACCAGCACTGCGCCCGGGCCGAACGGCTCGACGACGAGACCCAGTGCGGCGAGCTCCCCGGCGCGGGAGGCCACGCGCTCGGCCTCCGCCGGGTCCAGCTCGACCACCTCCGGGAGAAGCAGCGCCTGGCGGGCGACGCCGCCGTCGGCCATCTCGGCCTTCATCCGCTCGTAGACCAGGCGCTCGTGGGCGGCGTGCTGGTCGACGATGACCACGCCGTCTCGGGTCTGGGCGACGATATAGGTCTCGTGCACCTGGGCGCGCGCGGCGCCCAGCGGGAAGTCCAGCGGATCGACGACGGGGGCGGCCGCGGCCTCCTCCGCCAGGCCGGGCGCGGACGGCGTCCAGGCCGGCTCGGCGCGGGCGGAGATCTCCGCCAGTCCGGGAAGCGTCGCCGCCGCTGCGGAAGAGTTGGGCGCCCAGCCGCCGGCGCGCCAGGCGGAGAAGCCCTGGGCGGACGGCGGCGGCGTCCAGCCGCCCGGCCGGAAGCCGCCCAGCGCCGCGCCGGAGACTGTGGTTGAGGCGCGGTGACCGGCCGCCGCCAGCGCATGACGCAGCGCGCCAATGATCAGCCCGCGCACCAGCCCGGGATCGCGGAACCTCACCTCGGCCTTGGCCGGGTGCACGTTGACGTCGACGAGGCCCGGATCCAGTTCGACGTAGAGCGCGGCCAGCGGATGGCGGTCGCGCGCCAGGAAATCGGCGTAGGCCGCGCGGAGCGCGCCCTGCAGCAGCCGGTCGCGGACCGGGCGGCCGTTGACGAACAGGTACTGATGGGCGGCGTTGCCGCGGTTGTAGGTCGGCAGCCCCGCGAAGCCCGTCAGCCGCACGCCGTCGCGCTCCTGGTCGAGCTCGAGCGCATTGTCGGAGAACTCCCGCCCCATGACGGCGGAGAGGCGGGCGAGGCGGCCTTCGGGGCCGGGCCGCTCCGCAGGCAGGCGGAGCGTGCGGCGGCCGTCGAGGTCCAGGGTGAAGGAGACCGCCTCGTGCGCCATGGCCTGACGCTTCAGCTCCTCGCCGATAGCCAGCGCCTCGGCGCGCTCGGACTTCATGAACTTCAGCCGCGCGGGGGTGGCGTAGAAGAGGTCCCGCACCTCGACGCGCGCGCCGTGCGGGCCGGGAAAGGCCGAGGGTGCGAGCGGGGCGACCGCGCCGGCGTCCACCAGGATGGCCGAGGCGTCGGCCTGGCCCCGGGCCCGCGAGGCGATCGACAGCCGCGCGACCGAGCCGATGGAGGGCAGGGCCTCGCCGCGGAAGCCGAGGGTCGCGATGCGCAGCAGGTCGTAGTCGCCGTCGTCGCCCGGCTTCAGCTTGGAGGTGGCGTGCCGCTCGACCGCCAGCGGCAGCTCGTCGGGGCCGATGCCCGAGCCATCGTCGGCCACGAGGATGCGGCTGAGGCCGCCGCCATCCGCCTGCACCTCCACGGCCGAGGCTCCCGCGTCGAGCGCGTTCTCGACGAGCTCCTTGACCGCGCTCGCAGGCCGCTCCACCACCTCGCCGGCGGCGATGCGGTTGATAAGCTCGGGCGGCAGACGGCGAATGGGCATGAAATGGCCTTTGAAGGCCGTCCACTATAGGGCGATTCCGGAGGCCCGATGAGCGTGCGACATCGTCTCGGTCTCGCGGTGCTGGTCCTAGCGCTCGCCGGGCCGGCGGCCGCGCAGGCGCCGCCCCTGCCGTCGGGCTCGGTCCCGATCACCCCGGCGCGTCCCGCGCCGGACGATCCCGACGCGGTGATCGTCTCCGAGCTGGTGGTCGTGGCCCGCGAGAAGGGTCCGGCCTGGTGGACGGTCTCCAACGGGACCTCGACCGTCTACGTCCTGGGCGTGCCTTCGATCGCGCCCAAGCACATGCAGTGGGACCGCACGGGCTTCGACCGGCGGCTGCAGGGCGCCAATGTCGTCATCCTGCCCTTCCAGGACGTGCGGGTGCGCTTCACCAACGCCTTCGGCGCGGCCTGGAACTACCTGCGCCTGCGGTCCTCGACGCCCTTCGAAGAGACGCTGGATCCCGCCGCGCGGGCGGCCTTCGCGGACGCCCGCACCCGGGTGGGCCAGCCGGCGAAGCGCTACGCCACCCGGAACCCCCTGGCGGCGGCCTTGCTGCTGATCAACGACTACCGAAACCGCTTCGACCTGACGAACACCGACCCGATCAAGCTGATCAAGGGCCTCAGCCAGGAGGCGCACATCCCGATCTGGCAGAAGAGCTACGACATCGCCCCGCAGCTCGGCGCGGTCATCCGCACGCCTAACGCCGCGGGCATGGGGTGCCTCGACCAGGTGATCGCCCAGATCCATGCCGGGCCGCAGGTGACGCTCGACGCCGCCAAGGCCTGGGCGCAGGGCGACGTGCCGGCCGCGCTCGGCAACGAGCGCACCTACGAGCGGTGCATCGCGCTGGTCCCGGGGGCCGCCGCCTTCGACAACCGCGTGAAGTCCGACCAGGTGGCGGAGATCGAGAAGGCGCTGCAGAAGCCCGGTCACGCTATCGCGGTGGTGCAGCTGCGGCCCCTGCTCAGTCAGGGCGGCGTGCTCGAGCGGCTGGAGGCGGCCGGCTTCACCGTCAAGACGCCGGGCGAAGCGTAGGTTTTCCCGCCCACGGAAGGGGAGGGAAGGGTCCTAGAGCCCCGGCAGCTTGATCTTCCGCGGGCCTTCCCGGGAGATGATGATGTCCTTGCCGCCGGTGAGCTTGGCGATGCGCTGGGCCTCGGCCGCGGCGTCGACGGGGGCGGGCGTTTCCGCCGCCACCTCGGCGCCGGTCGCCTTGGCCTTGTCCGAGCGCCAGAACATCACCCGGTCGGCGAAGCTCTTGTCCTTGTGGGCGATGTCGCCGAACTCGTCGTCGACGACGTAGCGGATCAGCGGATCGGCCTTGTTGGCGCCGGCCTTGGCGACCAGCAGTTTTTCACCCTCGTCGCGGGCCTGGCCCTCGCGCTCGCCCAACAGGGCGAGTTGGGCGGCGCTCTCGGGTTGCAGTTCCTGCGGGCTCGGCATGCCGGGCGCGGGCGGACGCAGCGCGTAGTCGGGTGGCACCACGAGCGGCGCCTTGGTGACCACGCGGAACTCGTCGGGGACCACCTTGGTCATCCCCAGCGCCTGCTCGGTCGACTGGCATCCGGCCAGGCCAAACGCCGCGAGGATGGCGGACGCGGCGAGCACTTTGCTGACGCTCATGGACTTGAAGGACTCCCTGGCCGCCCCCGGCCTCTGCCAGACGTGGATAACCCAAACGGCCGGGCCCGCCAACACGCCCGTCCGGTGTCCGATTGCCACAATCGATCTCCGCGGCGGCATATCACCGGGATGTGTCCGGATCCGCCGCCGCCGACGGGGCGTCGGGCTGCTCGCGCCGCAGGCTGTCCAGCAGGAGCGCGATGACGCCGATGGTGATGGCGCTGTCGGCGATGTTGAACACCCAGGGAAAGAAGCCGATGCGCTGGACGTCGATGAAGTCGACGACGAAGCCGAAGCGGGCGCGGTCGATGGCGTTGCCGACCGCGCCGCCGGCGATCAGGCCGTAGCCCAGCGCCTGCAGGACGCGATGGGCGCGCCGGGCCCACCAGACGATCAGCGCGGCCACGATCAGCGAGAACGCGACGAGGCCCCACCGCGCGAGGTCCTGTTGCGCGCGCAGGAAGCCGAAGCTGACGCCGGTGTTCGGCACGAAGGTGAAGTGCAGCGGGCCCAGCACCGGGAGGCTCGGCCGGTCCTCGAGCTTGAGGACGCGAACGATCCAGTATTTCACCGCCTGGTCGAGGACGATGACGAGGGCGGCGAGACTGTATGCGCTCCAGCCCGGGCGGGTGATCGATCGGTTCATGCCGGCAGCTCCGTCCCGCCGTGGGCCGCGTCGAAGGCTTCCACGGCGTCCTCGCAGCGCTCGCACAGGAACTGGGGCGCCTTCACTTCCGGCAGCACGCGCCAGCAGCGGACGCATTTGTGGCCATGGTCGGTGGCCTTGGAGATCGTCGGCGTAGAACGATCACCTTCGTCGATCCGAGCCAGGCTTGTGACGAACACCTCGGCAGCGAACTGGTTTCTCGTCGACCCTGCGACGTCAAAGTCACTGAGCCGCGCCCAGTCGCCGGTCGCGTCCTCGGCCGGAACAGTGACTCGAGGGTCGGCTTCCAGGGAGGATCCAATTTCCTTCGAGGTTCGCGCAAGTTCAAGCACGCCGTTTACGGCAGCCTTCACCTTGAGGAGGCGGCCCCATCGCTCGGCCTCGGCGTCGTTGCGCCACTCGGACGGCGTGGGCGGCATGACGCGCAGGCAGTTCGAGCCCGCATCCGGGAAGCGCGTCGTCCAGGCCTCCTCCATGGTGAAGGGCAGGAGCGGCGCGAGCCAGATGGTGAGCCGCTCGAAGACGGCGTCCATCACCGTGCGTACGGCGCGGCGACGCAGGCTATCGGGGCGGTCGCAGTAGAGGGGGTCGCGGCGGATGTCGAAGAACAGGGCCGAAAGCTCTTCCTGGCAAAAGGCGAGCAGCTTCCGCGTCACGTCCTGGAAGATGTAGTCGCGGTAGGCTCCGCGCACCTCCCCGTCCAGTTCCCACAGCCGGTGCAGGATGAAGCGTTCCAGCGGCGGCATCTGATCGAGATCGACGCGCTCGGCGTCGGAGAAGCCCCCCAGCGCCCCCAGCATGTAGCGCACGGTGTTGCGCAGCTTACGATAGGCGTCGGTGGTGGTCTGCAGGATCGTCTTGCCGATCTTCTGGTCTTCCGAATAGTCGACCATCGCCGCCCAGAGACGGAGGATCTCGGCGCCGGAGTCCTTGATGACGTCCTGCGGCTCGACGGAATTGCCGAGCGACTTCGACATCTTCTCGCCCTTCTCGTCGAGCGTGAAGCCGTGGGTCATGACCGCGAGATAAGGCGCTCGCCCGCGGGTGCCGGCGCTCTCCAGCAGGGACGACTGGAACCAGCCGCGGTGCTGGTCGGAGCCCTCGACGTAGAGGTCGGCGGGCGAGTGGGTCGGCTGGCGATCGTTGCCGCGGTTCTCCAGTACGAAGGCGTGGGTCGAGCCGGAATCAAACCAGACGTCCAGGATGTCCTCGACCTTGTCGTAGCGGGCCGGGTCGTGGTTCCCGAGGAAGTCGGCGGCCGGCCGCGTGAACCAGGCGTCGGCGCCTTCCAGACGGATGAAGTCGACGATGCGGCGGTTGACCTCCGGATCGCTCAGCGGGTGGCCCGTCTCCTTGTCCACGAACATGGCGAGCGGCGTGCCCCACGCGCGCTGGCGCGAGATCAGCCAGTCGGGGCGGCCCTCGACCATGGAGCGGATGCGGTTCTTGCCCGCGGCCGGGTGGAAGGCGGTGGCGTCGATCGCCTCAAGCGCCGTCTCGCGCAGCGTCCGGCCCTTGTGGACCGGATCGTCGAGCCGCTTGTCGATGGCGATGAACCATTGCGGCGTGTTCCGGAAGATTACCGGCGCCTTCGACCGCCAGGAGTGCGGATAGGAATGTTCCAGCCGCCCGCGCGCGAGCAGACGATGGGCCTCGATCAGCTTCTGGATCACCGCGTCGTTGGCGGGACCGAACCTGCCGGTCTTCTTGCCCTCGGTCTCCAGGACCTTCAGGCCGGCGAACAGGGCCACGTGCGGATAGTAGGCGCCGTCCGGATCGACGGTCTCGGGGATCTCGCGATGGCCGTGGGCGAGCCAGACCACGTAGTCCTCGGCGCCGTGGCCGGGGGCGGTGTGGACGAAGCCGGCGCCGGCGTCCTCGGTGACATGGTCGCCCGCCAGCAGCGGGACCTGGAAGCTGTAGTGCGAGTCCAGTGCGGCCAGCGGGTGCTCGCAGACCATGCCCTGGCAGTCGACCGGCTCGACCTTGCGATACCGCGCGACCTTGGCGGCGGCCATCGCCTCGGCGGCCAGCCGCTCGGCCAGGATCAGCCGGTCGCCCGGCTTGGCCCAGGGCTCGAACGCCAGGCCCTGCTCCATCGCCTCGACCTCATAGACGGCGTAGGCGATGTCGGGATTGTAGGCGATCGCCCGGTTGGCGGGGATCGTCCACGGCGTGGTGGTCCAGATGACGACGCAGGCGTGGCGCGCCGCGCTCGGCCCTTCGACGACCGGGAACTTCACCCAGATCGTCGGCGAGACGTGGTCGTGGTACTCGACCTCGGCGTCGGCCAGCGCGGTCCGCTCCACCGGGCTCCACATGACGGGCTTTGAGCCGCGGTAGAGCTGGCCGGAGGCCACGAACTTGTGGAACTCGGCCACGATCGCGGCTTCCGAGGCGTAGTCCATGGTCGCATAGCGGTGCGGCCAGTCGCCGATCACGCCCAGCCGCTGGAACTCGCGCATCTGCTCGCTGATCCAGTGACCGGCGTAGGCGCGGCATTCCTGGCGGAACTCGGCGACCGGGACGTCGTCCTTGCGCCGCCCCTTGGCGCGGTACTGCTCCTCGATCTTCCACTCGATCGGCAGGCCGTGGCAGTCCCAGCCGGGGACGTAGTCGACGTCGTAGCCCAGCGCGAAGCGGGAGCGGACGACGAAGTCCTTGAGGATCTTGTTGAGCGCGTGGCCGATGTGGATCGCGCCGTTGGCGTAGGGCGGTCCGTCGTGCAGCACGAACAGCGGCTTGCCGGCGTCCTGCCGCACATGGCGCATGGCGTTGTAGAGGTCGATCTCGCGCCAGCGCTCGAGGATCTGAGGCTCCTTCTGCGGCAGGCCTGCGCGCATGGGGAAGGGCGTCTCGGGAAGGAAGATGGTGGCGCGGTAGTCGCGCGACGGGGATTCGGCGTCGTCGGCCATAGCTCTGTCCAGCTCGTTCGGATGTTCGTCCCGGCTCGGCCTCCGCGGCGTCGCCGCTTCGTGGACCGGGATGACGAATTCGATTGCCCGGCGCGCGCTGGACCCTCGTCCGGCGGCGTCACGCCGGGCGGTTAATTCGCAGAGCTGTCCGAACCGAGATCATCGGCGATGCGTCTAACAGACGCCGCGGCGGAACCCAAGCGGCGCATTGCCGGCCTAGGGCGCGCGATGGCCCAGGATGCGCCGCGCCTCGGCGGCGTCCTTCATGACCTGGACCGTCATCTCCTCCAGCCCCCCGAACTTCAGCTCGGGCCGCAGGAAGGTGATCAGGTCGCTTTCGATGACCTGGTCGTAGATGTCCTCATCGAAGTCGAACAGCCACACTTCCAGCCGCGGTTCGGTCACCCCGTCGACCGTCGGGTTGACCCCGATGTTGGCGACGCCCGCCAGTTTGCGCCCGTCGGGCAGGCGGGTGCGGGTCGCGTAGACGCCGAACTTCGGGACCACATAGTCGTCGAGGAAGACGTTGGCCGTGGGGAAACCCAGCTTGCGGCCGAGCTGGCGGCCGCGGGTGACCTCGCCCTCGATGGCGAACGGCCGGCCCAGGATGCGCGCGGCCTCCTCCGGTCGGCCCTCGCGCAGCGCCTCGCGGATGGCGGTGGAGGAAAATTTCTCGCCGTGGACGTCGACGACCTCGTCGGCGATCGAGACCCCGAAGCCGAGCTCGTCCCCATAAGCGCGCATGGTCAGCGGGGTGCCGGTGCGGCCCTTGCCGAAGGAATTGTCGAAGCCGACCGCCACGTGCCGTGCGCCAAGTCCGTCGTGCAGCACCCGCGTGGCGAACTCGCGGTCGCTCATGTTGGCGAGCTCGGGATCCCACGGCAGGACGTAGAGGATGTCGACGCCGAGCGATTCCAGCGCGCGCGCCTGCTGGTCGGGCTTCATCAGCCTGAAGGCGGGCTGGTCGGGATGGAAATAGGTCCTCGGATGGGGGTCGAAGGTGATCACCCCGACCGGGACGTCCAGGCCCTTGGCGGCCTCGGCGGCCAGGGCGATCACCCGCTGGTGGCCGCGGTGCACGCCGTCGAATGTGCCCATGGCCAGGGCCGCGCCACGGTCGCCCGCGGGCAGGTTCTTCCAGCCGTGGATCACGCGCACCCGGCTCATGCGCGCTTCGGCGCCATGACCAGGGCCTCGCCGTCGAGCACCGTCTTGCCGCCAACCAGGCACACCGTCTCCAGCGTGACGTGGCTTCGCTTCTCGTCCAGCGCCTTGACGGTGACGCGGGCGGTCACCTCGTCTCCGATCCGCACCGGCCGGCGAAAGCGCAGTGATTGCGACAGATAGATCGCCCCCGGTCCCGGCAGCCTCGTGCCCAGCACCGCCGAGATGTAGGCCGCCGAGAGCATCCCGTGGGCGATGCGCCCGCCGAAGGTGGTGGTCTTGGCGTAGGCTTCGTCGAGGTGGACGGGATTGGTGTCGCCGGAGACTTCCGCGAACAGCGCGAGGTCGTGGGCGCCTACGGTCCGCGCCATCTCGGCGCTCTGGCCGATGGTCAGCTCGTCGAAATAGAAGCCCTGCTGCACGCGCGTCCCCTCCAGGCTCCGTCACTTAGCGACGATTGCGCCGCCTCACCAGACCAGGTCTGCCAGCGTCCACGTCGCTGTGACCCCTTCCGTCTCGAAGACGTGGTCGATCATGGCGATGTCGAGGCCGCCCTTGGCGAGGATCTCCTGGCCGTGGATGCCGTTGGCGACGAACAGCACGTCCAGGCCCTGGGCGTTGGCGCCGCGCAGGTCGGTGCGCGGACCGTCGCCGACGCAGAGCACGCGGGCCCGGTCCAGCCGGCCGTCCTTCAGCCGCTGCGCCTCGCCACAGGCGAGCTCGTAGATGGCCGCGTGCGGCTTTCCGGCCATGTGCACCTCGCCGTCGAGCGCCTCGTAGAGCTGGGCCAGCGCGCCGCCGCAATAGATGAGCCTGGACCCGCGCTGCACCACGATGTCCGGGTTGGCGCAGATCATCGGCATCTTCCGCTCGATCGCCCGGCAGAACCGCTCGCGATAATCCTCCGGCGTCTCGCGCTCGTCGTCGAACGGGCCCGTGCAGGAGATGAAGCGGGCGTCCTCCAGGTCCGCGAACCGCAGGCCCAGACCTTCATAGAGGACGTCGTCGCGATCGGGGCCGATCTTCCAGGCCGGCCCCGGCGCCCGCTCGGCGAGCAGCTTGCGGGTGGCGTCGCCCGAGGTCACCACCAGAGACCAGGCCTCGCGCGGAACGCCCAGCCCGTCGAGCTGGTTCACCACCTGGGCGTTGGGACGGGGCGAGTTGGAGATCAGCACCACCTCGCCGCCACCCTGCCGGAACCTGGCCAGCGCCCGGCAGGCGGCCGGAAAGGCTTCGCGCCCGTTGTGGATCACGCCCCAGACATCGCAGAGCAGCACGTCGTAGCGGTCCGTCAGCGCGGAAAGGCCCGCGACGATTTTCGGGGAGGTCATGGGGGCGGGGTCTAACGCCTCTCCCGCCGCGAGGCGAGAGGGCAGACGCGGCTTACCGTCCGCCCGCGACGCGCCGCTGGAAGTGCGGGCGGAGGTAGGCCGAGGGCGGGTCGGCCTCGGCCAGCACCGCCTCGCGGATGGCGCGCGGCTCGCCGAACAGGTGGCCCTGGCCGTAGCCGATGTCGAGATCGAGGATGTCCACGACCTGCCGCTCGGCCTCGATCTTCTCGGCGATGATCTCCACCCCGTAGCGCCGCGTGAGCGCCGAGAAATCCTCGGCGGCGAGGTCCGGCAGCGAGCGCAGGATCAGCCGGCCGTCCACCTCGGTCATCTCGTCGAGCAGAAGCTGGGCGGCGACCTTGACGAACTTCACGTCGGAGCGGGTGAGGTCCTGCAGGTCGAGGTCCAGGTCGACCACCTTGTCCAGGGAGAAACGGAAGCCGAGGTCGGCGAGCTTGCCCATGTTGCGGGCCTCCACCGAGCCTCGGGATTCGAAGGCCGCCTGGCCGATCTCGAAGATCAGCGCCCCGGCGAGGTCCCGGTTGGCGGTGAGCAGCTCCAGGAACTGCGGGAAGAAGCTCTCGTCGGCGAGGCTGGCCATCGAGATGTTGCAGAAGATGCCGATCTTGCGGTCCTGCTTGGCCAGGCGCCGCACGATCTGCACGCAGCGGAACAGCAGCAGGTTGTCGATCGCGGTCATCAGACCGGCCGGCTCGGCGACCGCCAGGTATTCCGCCGGCATCAGCACGCGCCCGGTGGCGTCGCGCAGGCGCGAGAAGCTCTCGTAGAACACCGTCCTGCGCTGCGGCAGGCCGACGATCGGCTGCAGGTACAGATCCACCCGGTTCTCCGACAGCGCCTCGCGCACCGTCTCGAACAGGACATTGGAGTGGCGCGGCTCGGCGCCCGGGCGCTCCACGAACTGGGCGATTGCGCCATGGTCGTCGAGCTGGCGGCGCATGCGCTCGACTAGGTCCTCAAGGATGTGCACCTCGTCGGCCAGCTCGGCGGAGCGGCGCAGCGCGGCCTCGGCGACCGACTCGGCCACCTCGGTCACCCGCTCGTCGAGCTGTTCGACCTGGTCCAGCAGGATCTTGTGGGCGTCGCGCACCGCATCGATCTCGCTCTTGATGGCGCCGGTCTCCAGCGCCCGCTCGATGAGGCCGTGGAAGGCGAAGCAGAGGCCGAGCGCGCCCACCAGGGCGGCCATGCCCGCGCCCCAGCCGCCGCCGTAGCGCCACAGAGTGAGCGCGACGATCAGCGACAGGCACAGGTAGGTCGCAACAAGGAGCGCGAGGGTAAGGCGCCGCATGATCCCGCCATCCGAATCACCTGCGAGTATCCGACGGCTAATCCGAGGGTGTCGAATGGATTAAGGGCCGCAGGCGCGCGCGCGGCGCTCGAACCGCTGGCCATCCCGCCCGAGATATGTGACCGGTGTTCATGTGAGGGCGGCGCGACGGGAGAAACCATGGCGGATCCGCATTTCGACGTGGTCATCGTGGGCGCCGGCCTGTCGGGGATCGGCGCGGGCTATCACCTGCAGGCCGAAGCGCCCGACCGCTCCTACGTGATCCTCGAGGGCCGCGAGGTGATCGGCGGCACCTGGGACCTGTTCCGCTATCCGGGCGTCCGCTCGGACAGCGACATGTACACGCTGGGCTACAACTTCAAACCGTGGCGCGAGGCCAAGGCGATCGCCGACGGTCCTTCAATATTGAAATATGTCCGCGACACCGCCCGCGAGCACGGCGTCGACCAGCACATCCGCTTCGGCCACCGCGTGACCCGTGCGGCCTGGTCGAGCGCGGACGCCGCCTGGACCGTCGAGGCGAAGACCAGCGACGGCGCCACGGCCCGGTTCACCTGCCGCTTCCTGTTCCTGTGCGGCGGCTATTACGACTACGAACAGGGCTACGCGCCCGA
>JAGWSE010000273.1 GCA_028869395.1 Alphaproteobacteria bacterium
ACCCAGGCCTCGGCGATCACCACCAGCCAGATGAAGGGCCTGACCCTCACCCAGCTGGGCGGCCTGACCTCCACCTTCCTGGGCGAGCTCTCCTCGACCCAGCTCGGGGCGCTGAGCGCGGCCCAGTTCAACGCCATCGGCTCGACCAACCTGGCGCGGCTGGCCACGACCCAGATCACGGGCGTGAACTCGACGCAGCTCAGCGGCCTGTCGACCACGAACCTGGCGGCGCTGACCTCCACGGACGTGGGGCTGATCAACACCACCCAGCTGCAGGGCCTGACCAAGACACAGATCGCGGCTTTCAGCACGACCGAGTTCGGCGAGCTTCAGAACACGCAGCTGCAGGGCCTGAACGCCACGCAGATCGGCGCGCTGTCGACCACCAACCTGGCGTCGCTGACCTCGACGCAGGTGGCGCTGCTCAACACGACCCAGATCAAGGGCCTGACGGCGACCCAGCTGAAGGCCTTCACCACCACCCAGGTGGGCGAGCTCACCACGACCCAGGTCGGCGCGCTGACCAACACCCAGGTGGCGGCGCTCAGCTCGACGAACGTCGCGGCGCTGAGCTCGAGCCAGATCGCCCAGTTGAGCACGACCCAGTTCAAGGCGCTGACCACCACCCAGCTCGGCGGACTGACGACCACCGACATGACCGAGCTCGCCTCGACCCAGGTGGCGGCGCTGGGCTCGACCCAGCTGGCGGCCCTGACGTCCAGCGCGGTCTCGGCGCTCACGTCGACACAGATCTCCGGCCTGAACGCGACGCAGATCCACGGCTTCACGGGCACGCAGCTCGGCGGGCTGACGTCCACCGACTTCGCGGAGCTGACCTCGACGCAGATCGGCGAGCTGACCTCGACCCAGCTCGGGAAGTTCACCACCACGGTGATCGGCGCGCTGTCGGCGACGGAAGTGGCGGCCCTCCAGGCCAGCCAGATCCCGGGGCTGACCACCACCCAGCTGACGCAGCTCACCACCACAAACATCTCGGCGATGAACACGACCCAGAAGAACGCGTTCAACACGACCCAGGTGCAGAGCTTCAACAACGCCCAGGTCTCGGCCTACCTGGCCTAGGACCAAGGCTGATCCAGGTTCATGGCGCCGGGCGAGGGATCGTCCGGCGCCATTAACTATTGCGCTGGGAGCGCGTGCCAAGATCGAGCCCTCGAATCAGCCGGGGGACTGCACGCGTGCCGAGTCTTAGCGACGCCAAAGGCGCCGTCGAGTTGCGCGATGCGCTGGAAAGGCGCGTAACCCAGGATCTCTTCGTCCGGACGCTCCAGAAGATCACCAGCGGCGGCGTCGACATCGGCGAGCTGATCGGTGTCGCGGGGCAGTTAACCGAAAGCGGCGAGCCGGCGCTCGCCCAGCAGCTCTACCGCGTCTGGGTCAGCTGCAACGGGGAGTCGCCGCAGCGCTTCATCGCGCTCTTCAACTGCTCCGTGCTGTCGACCAATCTGGGCGACCCGGCCGCGGCGCAGGCGGAGCTGACGGCGGCGCTGGCGGTCAACCCCGACTTCATCCCCAGCTACGTGAACCTGGGCGGCGTCTTCGAGCGCCAGGGCGCCATGCCGGCCGCCATGGAGCAGTGGAACGCCGTGCTGGCCAGGCTCGCCACGGTCTGCGGGCCGAACGTGCAGTACAAGCTGGCCACCTTGAAGCAGGTCGGCCGGGTGCTGGGCGAGCAGCAGGACCTGGACAACGCCGAGGCGGCGCTGGGCGAAGCGCTCGACATCAATCCCAACCAGAACGATGTGCTCGAGCAGTTCCTCTCGATGCGCCTGTCGCAGTGCAAGTGGCCGGTGATCGAGCCGCGCGAGGGACTGGACCGCCGCGCCATGACCGGCGGCATGCACCCGCTTTCGACCAGTGTCTTCACCGACGACCCGCTGCTGCAGCTCGCCGTGGCGGCGCGCTATTCCGAGCTGCACGTGGCGGAGAAGCCGGGCGGGGCGGCCGACCGACGGCATGCGCCGATCGATCTCGGCAAGCGGCGGCTGCGGGTGGGCTACGTCTCCTCCGACCTGCGCGACCACGCCGTGGGCTATCTCATGGCCGAGCTCTTCGAAGTGCACGATCGAAGCCAGGTGGAAGTGTTCGCCTATTACTGCGGCGTCCATGCGCCCGAAGGCCTTCAGCAGCGGATCAAGGCTTCGATCGAGCACTGGCGCGAGATCCGCGATCTCTCCGACGAGGCGGCCGCGGCGCTGATCGCGGCCGACGAGCTGGACATACTGGTGGACGTCAACGGCCATACCCGCGACGCGCGCACGGCGGTGTTCGCGCGCCGGCCGGCGCCGATCCAGGTGAACTGGCTGGGCTATCCCGGGACGATGGGGACGCCCTACCACCAATACCTGGTGGCGGACCCGTGGATCATCCCGCCGGAGGCGGAGATGTACTTCACCGAGAAGGTGCTGCGACTGCCCTGCTACCAGCCGAACGACCGCAAGCGGGCGGTGGCGCGGCGGCCCACGCGGGCCGAGGCGGGGCTGCCGGACGAGGCCTTCGTGTTCTGCTGCTTCAACGGCAGCCAGAAGATCCAGCGGTTCACCTTCGAGCGGTGGATGGAAATCCTGAAGGGCGCGCCGGGGAGCGTGCTGTGGCTGCTGGAGGCCAACGCGCCCACCAACGCGCGGCTGAGGACCTATGCGGAAGCCGCCGGGGTCGATCCGGCGCGGCTGGTCTTCGCGCCGAAGCTGGCCAATGCGCACCACCTGGCGCGCTATCCCCTGGCCGACCTGTTCCTCGACACCAGTCCCTACGGCGCCCACACCACGGCCTCGGACGCCCTGTGGATGGGCGTGCCGATGATCACGGTCTCGGGCCGCAGCTTCGCCTCGCGGGTCTGCGGAAGCCTGGTGCGCTCGGCCGGCCTGCCGGATCTCGTGCTGCCCGGCTGGGACGCTTACGTGGCCAAGGCCCTGGAGCTGGCCGGCGATCCGGGCAAGGTCGCGGCGCTCAAGGCGAGGCTCGAGGCGAACCGGACGACCTGCGACCTCTTCGACATGGAGAAGCTGGCCGCGCGCCTGGAGGGGCTCTACCGCGAGATGGTCGCCGACTATCGCGCAGGGCGCCTGCCCAGGCCGGACCTGAGCAACCTCGAGGCCTATTTCGCGATCGGCTGCGGGCTCGACCACGAGGCCGAGGACGTCGGCCAACGGGCCGACTACCACGAGATCTACCGCCGCGGCCTCGCCGAGCGCGACCTGGTGCGGCCGCTCAGGCCCGATCCCCGGCTGTGGCCCGGCGAGGGCGCCCAGGCCGCCGTGCAGACCCTCAAGACCCGCAAGGCCCGCGCATCATGAGCCGCGAAGTGTTCGAAGAGCTGCGGCTGAAGGGCTATCGCCCGCGCACGATGCTCGACATCGGCGCCCACATCGGGACGTTCACCCAAGGCTTCCTGGAGAGCTTCCCGGACTGCCGGCCTACGCTGATCGAGCCCAATCCGTTCTGCCACGAGGCGCTGGAGCGATTGCCGCACGAGCGGCATGCGGTGGCGGCCTCTTCGGAAGGCGGCAAGGCGACGCTGTTCCTGACCAAGGAGTGGCTGCAGTCGACGGGCAGCTCGCTCTATCGCGAAAACACCGCCTTCTTCCGCGACGAGGTGGTGATCGAGCACGAGGTGGAGAAGGTCAG
>JAGWSE010000274.1 GCA_028869395.1 Alphaproteobacteria bacterium
CGTAGGTGACGACGTGGCAGGCGCGCCGCTCCTACGCAAGCCTTTCAGACCGGCCGAATTCTCACAAACCGTGGCGAAAGTCCTGGCCGTCTAGTCGGTCGCGCAGGTTGACGCATCGGCTGATCTGGTTCGAGCACTCTGCCGATCGTCAAGAAGCGAACTGCTCCTTGAGCACGCGCTCTTCGAGGTTGAACTCGCGGTCAAACAGCAGCGTCATCGCGATGTCGCGGTTCTCGTGGACATCGACGGTGACGACATCGCGCACCTCGGTATAGTCGGCGACGGCGCTTACCGGGCGTTTGTCGGTCTCGAGTGCCTCTATTCGAACGCGCGCCCTATGAGGCAACAGCGCGCCGCGCCAGCGCCGTGGACGAAAGACGCTGATCGGCGTCAGCGCGAGCACGCCGGCGCCGAGCGGGATGATCGGGCCGTGGGCCGACAGGTTGTAGGCCGTCGAGCCCGCCGGAGTGGCCACCAGAGCGCCGTCGCAGACCAGCTCCGCCAGCCGCACCTTGCCGTCTATGGATATGCGCAGCTTCGCCGTCTGGCGGGTCTGGCGCAGCAGCGAGACCTCGTTGATCGCCAGCGCCTCATGCGCCTGGCCGTGGACATCGGTCGCCTGCATCCGCAGAGGGTGGATGAGCGCCCGCTCCGCGGCGTTGATCCGCTCCAGCAGATCGTCCTCCGAGTACTCGTTCATCAGGAACCCGACCGAACCGCGGTTCATGCCGTAGATCGGCGGCCCGTCGGGGATCCGATGGTGGAGGCACTCCAGCATGAACCCGTCGCCGCCCAGGGCCACGATCACCTGGGCGCGGTCCAGGCCCACGTCGCCATAGCGCTTCGCCAGCCGTTCGCACGCTTCCTGCGCCTCGGGACGGTCGCTGGCGGCGAAGGCGAGGCGGGTCATGACGGGCTCGGCCTTGAACATGCGCGAGGAAAAGGCGGGCGCCGCACCGGGCTTGTCAAACGCCGCGGGCAGGAACGGCGCGGATTCAGAGGATCAGCGCCGCCTGCCGGAAGGCGGCCCGGGCAACCTGCGGACTGGCCGGGGCGAAGGCCCCCGAGGCGCGCCGCGCGCCCTCCTCGCCGCCGGCCGGGCGGCCACCGTTCAGCTGCCGCACCATCTGCAGGATGGTCGGGAAGACGCTGCGATCGATGCCGACCGCCGCGCAGGCGAGCGCCAGGAGTTCCGGGCGGTCCGAATCGACCGCGCGGCGGATGTGCTCAGCGTCGAACCGGCCCAGGGTCGCGAGCGTGATGCAGAACAGCGAGAGGCGGCCCTCGCGCAGGGCGCGCACAAGATAGGCGGGCCGCAGCTGGCCCGCGGCGTGCAGCTTCTCGATCAGCCGCCGCTCCATGGCCTCGCGCTCGTCCTCGCGCGCGACGACCACGACCCCACGGCCGTCGACGCCGGCGTGGGCCTCGGCGACGGCCGCGGCAAGCGCCTCGTCCACCGCCTTCGGATCGAGCCGGAACCGCTCCAGGATCGCCTCGCGCAGCGCCTGGCCGACCCAGACATAGAGCTTCAGGGCCAACTCGTCGGTGAGCTTCGGATGGCGCGACAGCGGCGAACGCAGGGCGGACACCTGCCGTGAAAGCTCGACCAGCCGCGCCAGGTCGGCGTCGGAGAGCTCGGCGGTCGTGTTGCCGGCTAGCGCGGCCACCACCGCAGGCTCCGATCGCTTGAGGATCGCGGCCACCACCGGGCCGGCCAGCTGCGGCCGGCGGGCGACCTCGATCTGGTGCTCGATGGTGGCTTCGGTGAGCAGGCGGATGAGGTCGTGGTCCTGCAGGACCGGGCTCGCGGCGATGATCGGACGGGCGATCTCGATCTCGTCCAGCGCCAGCACGTTGATGAGCGCCGGCGGCGCCCACTCCGCCTTGGCGAGCTTCTCGGCGAGCCGCTGACGGATCTCGCGTTCGGCTTCAACGACGAGACTCAGGAAGATCGAGGAAAGCAGCGCCTGGACCTGGGGATCGCGCATCTCCTCGGCCGCGCCGCCCGCCTCGCACAGGTCGGCCACGGCCAGCAAAAGGCGCTCGCGATCCGCGGGCGACCGGCTCTTCGCCAGGTCGAGCAGGCTGTCAGTTGTGGCGGCGATCGTCACGCCCCTTGGTCCTCGCGCTGGCCTCGACCGGAGCGGTCGCATGGCGGCGCCAGCAATGTGCTGAGTCCCGTGAAAACATGCTTAAACAAACCCTAGCCTTGGCCTGCGCGTTTCGAAGCGCAGGTCGGACCGGGGGAGGGATATGGCCGAACCGTTGCTGCTTGCGCTGGACCAGGGAACGACGAGCACCCGGGCCATCCTGTTCGCGACCGATGGCCAGGCGCTGGCGGAGGCGGGCCGGCCGCTTCGCCAGTCCTATCCGCAGGACGGCTGGGTCGAGCATGACGCGCTCGAGATCTACGTGGCTTCCGTCGCGGTGCTGCGCGAGGCGGTGCAGAAGGCCGCCCGACGGATGGAGGAGGTGGCCGCGATCGGCATCACCAACCAGCGCGAGACGGTGGTGGTTTGGGACAAGGCGACCGGCGAGCCGATCCATCCGGCGATCGTCTGGCAGGACCGGCGCACGGCCCCGGTCTGCGAGCGGCTGCGCCAGGCCGGTCGCGAAGGGCGGGTCACCGAGGTGACCGGCCTGCTGCTCGATCCCTATTTCTCCGGGACCAAGATCGCCTGGCTGCTCGACGCCGTTCCCGGCGCCCGGGAGCGCGCCCGGGCCGGCGGGTTGCTCGCCGGCACCATCGACACCTGGCTCATCTGGAAGCTGACCGGCGGCCGCGTCCACGCCACTGACGCCACCAACGCCTCGCGCACCCTGCTGTTCGACCTGCGCGCCCAGCGCTGGTCGCAGGAGATGTGCGCGCTGTTCGAGGTTCCTGCGAATATCCTGCCGGACGTCCGCGACTGCGCAGATGATTTTGGCGAGACGGAGACTTCGCTGTTCGGCCGCGCATTGCCGATCCGCGGGGTCGCAGGCGACCAGCAGGCGGCGCTCATGGGGCAGGGCTGCGTCCGGCCGGGCGAGATGAAGGCCACCTACGGCACCGGCTGCTTCATGCTGGTCAACACCGGCGAGACGGCGCCCCCCTCGCGCTCGCGCCTGCTGACCACCGTGGCGGCGCGCGTCGGCGGGCGCGCGACCTACGCGCTGGAAGGGGCGATCTTCATCGCCGGCGCCGCCATCCAGTGGCTGGAGGAGGGGCTGGGCGTCCGCGGCGGCCCGCACGAGGCTGAGCGGCTGGCCGGTTCCGCGCGGCCGGACCACGGCGTGGTGCTGGTGCCGGCCTTCACCGGGCTCGGCGCGCCATGGTGGGACGCGGGCGCGCGCGGCGCGCTCTTCGGCCTGACCCGCGACGCAGGCCTTGCCGAAATCGCCCAGGCGACCTTCGACGCCAGCGCCCTGCAGACCCGCGACCTGATCGAGGCGATGCGCGCCGACGCCCCCGAGGCCTTCGGGCCGGACGTCGAGCTGCGTATCGACGGCGGCATGTCGCGAAGCGCCTGGTTCGGCCAGCGGCTCGCCGACCTGACCGGCGTCGACGTCTGCCGCGCCACCTACCAGGAGACGACGGCGCTTGGCGCCGCGCTGTTCGCCGGCATCGGCTGCGGGATCTTCCCGGACCCTGAGGAGGCCGCCGCCGCGCGGCCCTCGACCGAGGGGTTCAAGGCCCAGATGGACAGCCGTCGCCGCGAGGCCGCCTACGCCCGCTGGCTGGACGCGGTGGCCCGCGTGCGCACGTGAGCTTCCCGCGTGCGCACGTGAGCTTGACGCCGCCCTCCGCACGGCCGAGTCTTGGCCGAACGGAATAGGGAAAAAGCCCATGGCGGACGGATCGGTCGCCGGCGTGACCTCGCTCAAGGGCAAGGTGAGCGCCGAAGAATGGCAGGCGCGCGTGGACCTGGCCGCGCTCTATCGACTGGTGGCGCTCTACGGGTGGGACGACCTCATCTACACCCACATCTCGGCCCGTATCCCGGGGCCGGATCACCAGTTCCTGATCAATCCCTACGGGATGCTCTTCGACGAGATCACCGCCTCCTCGCTGGTGAAGATCGATCTGGAGGGGAACATCCTCCAGGAGACGGCCTACTTCATCAATCCGGCGGGCTTCACGATCCACTCGGCCATCCACGCCGCGCGCGAGGACGCCAAGTACGTCATGCACCTGCACACCGACCAGGGCGTGGCGGTGGCCGCCCAGAAGGAGGGCCTCCTGCCGTTGTCGCAGCACGCCCTGATCGTGCTGCCCCGGCTCGCCTACCACGACTACGAGGGCATCGCCCTGAACCTCGACGAGCGCGAGCGGCTGGTGAAGGACATCGGGGACAAGACCCTGATGCTGTTGCGCAACCACGGCACGCTGTCGGTCGGCGACACCGCCGCCAACTGCTGGACGGGGATGTTCTTCCTCGAGCGGGCCTGCAAGCAGCAGGTGATGGCGCTCTCGGCCGGCCGCGACAACGTGCTGATCGCGCCGCAGGCCTCTCAGGACGAGGTCAAGGGCCAGGTGGCGAGGGGGATCGGCGGCGGCCTCGCCTGGCCGGGCTGCCTGCGCCGCCTCGACCGCGAACTGCCGGGCTACGACGCCTAGGCCCTGGGCCCGGGCGTCGCACTTCGCGGCCTCGTCCGCGGGATCAGCGCGGTCCGCCGCCTGGCCTCGCGCCTTCGATTCCTCATACAAAACGGCCCTCCCGGCGCCCGGGAGGGCCGAAGTCTTTTCGTCGCGTCGCCCGCGCGGGGGGATCAGCTGGGGCGGACGCGCCGCGCGGGGCTTGGGGGCGCGCCCGCGCGAAAAGCTGTCGATGCACAGATGCTCATTCGACAGCGGCGAGCATGCGCGCCCTCCTGCTTATCGTCAAGGTTGTCAGCGTGCAAATTGCGCGCGGAAGGCGTGTCTCCGTGCGATCACGACGCCGGTGAGGTTTCGGCCTTCAGATAGGCGATCACGTCGATCCGGTCCTTCGGGTCCTTGAACCCGGGGAAGGTCATCTTGGTGTTGGGAACCATGGCGGAGGGGTTCTCGAGCCACTTGTCCAGGTGGGCGACGTCCCAGGTGAAGGTCTGCGCCTTCAGGGCGTCGGAGTAGGTATAGCCGGGCTTGGAGGCGACCTTGCGGCCGAAGATGCCGTACAGGTTCGGCCCCGTCATGTCGGGGCCGCCCTGGACGAAGGTGTGGCACGACTTGCAGATCGCCGCCTTCGCCTCGCCATTGTCGAGGTCGCCGGTGTTGTAGGGCGCCGGCAGGGTGGCGACAGCCGCCTTCTTCTGGGCGTCTGTGGGCTCGCCTTGCGGCGTGGTCACGCCCGACTGCGCGCTGGTCTGGTTCTGCGCCTGCTCGGACTGTTGGCTGGAAGGCGACTTGCTGCAGCCGGCCAGTGCGGCGGCCAACGCGACGGCGACGACGGTGAAGCCCAACTGACGCATAACGGCGACTCTCCTCAGGCGCTCCGGAAATGGTGCGGCAAGCTAGCGCACGACCGCGCCGATGCAATATGGCCCAGCCATGCGCGCCACGGAGAGCCGGATTGGCTCAGCTGGGGGAACGGAGGCTCCAAAGCCAGCGACGTGGTCGCGGCAGGAAAGCTTGAGCGGCCAAGGAGACCAAGAGGCCTCAGGGCCCAGAGGCGGACCCTCTGAAAGGCCGAGATGGGTGACCGGACCGCGGGGGCAACGCCGAGTCCCTATGGGACATCCCTATCGACTCTGCGCGAGGGCCGCTCCTGATCAGGCGAGGTTGTTTAGACCCGCGGCTGCCTTCGCTCCGCCCAGGCATAGACGCCGGCGCGGGCCTCCTCATCAAAGGGCGGCGTTGGCCAGCCCAAGTTCTTCATCAAGTTCGGGTGGTGATAGACGGCCGCCCCCGCCGCCAGCAGATGGTCAGGGGTAGGTTGCCGGCCGAACTTGCGCTGAAACCAGCCCAGATAGGTTTCGAGGCGCCGGTGCATCCTCATCCGCCGCAGCCCGAAGCCCATGTTGGTGTTCGCGCTGTCTGGCTGAGGGAACATCCATGAGAGGCGGGCGACCGTCTGGGTGACGAGGTCCGTGTGGCCGCTCCCCTGGGCCAGGGCCGGCATAGCCACGGCCACGCCTGCCACTCCGCCGCCTGCGAACAGGCCTCGCCTTGAGACTTTCATGATCAAGCTCCTCTGTTTGCCCGTTGGGCCTCGTCTTCAAGCCACCGTGCCGGAGCGGTCGGTTGGCAGGGCACATGCCCTTCGTGACGATCCGGGTAGACTAGCCGCTGGCCCGGCGAGACGCAACTCAGAAGCCCTGGGGCACTTCCAATTCAGCTCAATGACGTGCCGGCGCGTGGAGACTACCGCACGCCCTTGGTCCGCAGGGCGGCAAAGGCGAGTTTGGGACAATAAGCCGACGGCAATATTCGACCCACCATTGACCTTCCCGACCGGCTGTTGCGAGGCAAGGCGAACATGCCGCGCTGTGCAGCGCCCCCTGGCCAACGGAACGCGTGGCGGATAAGGTAGAACAAACCTACAAGCCGTGTACGGTCTAGGGTCAAATCATGAAGGCGATTTGGAGCGGTGCTCTTCTTTGGGTCGGCGTCATTGTAGGTTTTTCCGGCATATTCATTTCGTACTATCTGAAGGCGTCCGACAACTTAAGTATCGTCATTATCGGAGTTGCTGGGTTAGCCGGGTTGGGTTTGATCCGACTTTCGAAGAAGATTTGATCGACCACCCCCGCGTACGCGCCGTATGGACGGCGCTCGGCAATGTCGACTTTCCACCCCCTACTTCCGTTGGCGACGTCCGCTCTGTGGAGCGATTGCTCGATGGGGTAGATCGGCCGCTACAGGACGACGACAGCGCTTAGCTTGTCAGCCGTGGCGCGGACTGCGCCGTCAGCGCGCTCAACCAGTCCAGCGCGTTCCAGGATGGTGACGTCTTCGTGCACCCTCCGGTACTGGCGGTGCAACGCCTGCGCGAGAGCGTTCACCGACTTCTCAGGATGAGCGTGCAGGTGGCGAAGCAGCCGAAATCGCTCGCCCGTCATGACTGAGGCTAGGCCCTCCCAGCTCTCAAACGAGAGGATGCGTTCCTGCCTGGCATCCCCCGCTTCGCCCCGCTTCCAAGCTTCCTTGAAGGCGGCGAGGTCATCCGCGAGCGTTCCGCCGACCTGAATCTTGATTTCGTTCGTCACAGCGACCCGCCTCTGATCTTGCTTACATCCGCTTCGAAGTCCGCCAGCAACTGATCCACCGAGGAGAACGCGTAGGGCTCCTCTCGATCGCCGTAGTGACGATGATCGCCCTTTCCGCGCTCGTTGTCGTACCCCACGATGCGAGCGCCACCCTCGCCGTAAAAGAGCGAGTACTTCAGCACGTGGTCCGAACCCGGAACGGGACTTTCAACTACCCAGATCTTGAGTTCGGCAATCGCGCTGTCGTCGTACACGCGCTTCGAGTGGAACAGCAGCTGCGCCGATGGCATGACCTCATATGGCCCGAAGGAATTATGTCGTCAAGTAGCATATGTCAAGAACCGACATAGATACGCTGCGTCTCACGTTGTGCGAGACGGCGCCACTCGCTTTGCGGGCCTGCGAAACCGCACCGGGCCTGCCCATCGGGTAATGTCTGGACCCCACCCCGTCCCGCCCTTGGCTTCGTCCGGCTCCTGGGCGGGGGAGCTGGTTCTGCGGGTTGATCGCGCGGCAAAATCTGAAGATGTCTGTATGCCCCTCACGCGCCTGATCTTGGTTCGGCACGCGAAGAGCTTGCCCGATCCAACCCAGCCCGAGCCGGAATGGCCTCTGAGCGACCTCGGGCGGCAACAAGCTGTGGAGCTTGTGCCGGTGCTCGCGGACGCCGGTGTGAACCGTCTCGTTTCGAGCCCCTATGTGCGCGCGATTGAGACGCTACGTCCCTTTGCCGAGGCCGCGGGCTGTCCGATCGAGGTCAATCCAGACTTGCGGGAACGACGGCTCACGGCGGCGTGGATCGATGACTTGGAGCCCGAACTCGCCCGTATGCACTCCGACCTGGCCTATGGATGGCCCGATGGTGAAACGGGCCCACAGGCTCCTCCCGCGCGCCGCTACGCCAGCCGCGCGGAGGCGCTCCGCAGCGCGCGGGGCCCTCCTGTGGACTCCGGGGATGAGCCGCCGATCAACCAACCCACAGGGGGGTCAGTTTTACGTGTCGCCAGGGGGTCAGATCCGGATGTCGCTTGATACTCCGTCGCTGGTCGAAGATTTCGGCGCCGTCAGCCACACTCCAGAAACGATCCCACGATGCGGGTCGTCGAGTTGACGGGTAATCGTCGGCTGGGTGTTCGCCAGCAGCCAGTCTATCCGCTCCGGGTCTGAACGGGGTTCGCTAGCTGCGAGCGACCGGGACACGGTCGAGCTGGCCGACCACCGCGGCGCGAACGTCATCGCTGATCGGCAAGTCTGCCTGTTTCTCCGCCCAGGTCTGGCGGAAGGCGGCAACGGTCTCGCGGGCGATCTTTTGTGTCAGTCTTTGCGGTGCACCTGATCCATCTGCCAGGGCGGCGAGTTCCGCTTCGCCAAAGTCCGTCCAGGCCTTGCTGCGGGCGACCTTCAGGGCGGCGTTGTCGTCGGGCAGGTATGCGAGGGTGGCGACGAAGTCATAGGCCGGCGCGAGTGAGGGCGTCCGCCCGTCGCGGTAGATCAGCGACCAGTTTTTCAGGTGCATGTCGGCGTTGCCGATGAGGGAGCTGAACACCAAGCGGCGGACAAACTCAGCATAGCCCGGCTCACCGGTCTCGCGCCAAATAACTTGGCCGATGTTGCGATAAGAGGCGCGCTGGTACTTGGCTTCCGGAAAGACGCCAAAGACTTGGGCGAAGTCCTCGACGTGGACCCGTGCGTCTCCGCCCGGGCGGTCGAAGCGGGCGATGGCGTAGGCGGCGCCCTGCAGGCGGCCGATGTCGCCGGGTAGACCCGCGATTTCGTCCAGATCGAGGAGGCGGACGGCTGGGACCTCAATGCCAATCGCCGCGGCCAGGCTCATCATCGAGAACTCGTTCTCCGAGACGCCGGCGAACCTCGTGGACGGGAGTTTGACGATCCAATCGCCGCCCACACCCTGAGCCGGGATGGTCAGGCCGCCTTGCGCCTTCTCTACCGCCGAGAACTTCAGCTGGACACCGGCGAGGGAGAACCGAAGCGCCGTAGCCTCGCCGCCGCCATAGAAGCGGGGCGGTTCGGCGTCATTCGGCAAGGGCGCATCGCGCGGACGCAAGAGGATGGCGCCGGGCAGATCTTCGCCGAGTGTCGCCAAAAGATGCAGCTCGCGCGTCGGCTTCACCCCGGCCCGCTTGGCCAAGTAATCGCGAAGCGGGCCTTCCGGCAGCAGGTTCGAGAAGTAGGGATGTACCCGCGCCCGGGTCGCGCGGAGGTCGCGCAGCAGCCCGCCCGCAGCGGTTTTGAAGGCCAGGCTGAGAGTCGGTCGATCAGGGTCATCAGCGTAGGCGTCGTCGAAGGCAAAGATCGACTGGTCACCGCCGAGGTATGTGAGGGTGCCCACGCGGCGCTCACCGAGCGAGACATCGAGACCGGCCATAGCTAGTCCCCGTCGTCCAGGGCGTAGGCAGGGCGCGTCTCGCCGCGGCCCGCGAGCGCAAGGGCTTCCGTGAGAAGCTTCTGAAGCGCGGCCGTCGCAGGCTCGAGGCGTTGCGTGCTGTGCGCCTTTACGGCTTGGTCTACCGCGATAGCGGCCGCGAGGACCTCCTTGCGAACCCAAGGCGGCACGTCGGACGGATCAAAACTCCGAAGATCGTCGGCGGCGTCAGCCACCCGGTCGTTCAGGCCGCCGGCCATGGCCTGCAGGGTGGTCGCCGCATCATACATGCGCGTAGCGATATCCCGCAGACGGTGACGATCGTCCTCCTTAGCCGTCTCCCGCACCAGAGCGTCTACGGCATTGAGCGCCGTGCGAGGCGCCAACATCAGTTCAAGGTCCAGCGCGCGCGCCAAATCCTGCAGGGTGGACACCTTGGGATCGATGGCGCCGCTCTCGATCCGGGAGATGTGGGCCTGGGGGATGCCGGCGCGCTCACTCAGATCGCGTTGGGACCAGGCCTTGGCAACACGGGCCTCCCGCAGTCGAGTATTGATGCCTGGCATGATGACGAGTTTGATATCAATGAGCGATGCGATGTGCTTTCTTACATCAAAGCCGGGACCGTGTCAAATTATGATATCGTTTAGCACATCAAAGACCCCTTCGATGTCGCAAATCACATCATGCCGCGGTGCTAGCCTCCTGCCATTGCGCATGTCGCAAGCTTGGCCACAACCGTAGCCTGCGCCCCATTGCCGACCTTGCTCGTCGGGCTAGAGCGGCTTGACGAAGAAGATTTCTGGCGTGGCTTGGTAGGGCGAGAGGTCGAGCGTTCCTGCGGGCTGGAAGCCGTTCCGCCGGTGCCAGGCCTGCGGCTCGGCTTCGTCGGCCATGCTGGAGGTCATCAGCATCGCTGCGCCCGCGGCGCGCGCGGCGTCTTCCCAGGCGGAGAACAGTCGCGAGCCGACGCCCTTTCCCCTGAGGCGCACATCTACGAAGACAAGGTCCATGAAGGGGATGCTCCTCCAGAACATGCTGTGCCGCAGGAACCCAGCCGCATCGTCGCCCCGACGCGCGACGAGATAGGCTTCGCTCTCGACGCAGCTTTGAACCCAGTCGCGCGAGACGTGCCGGTCCACCGACACGAGCCAAGCGAGGTCCCCGGAGTGGGCGCGTTCAACCCGGGCGGCGCTTTCCATGAGCCGATGATGATCCGGGGAAGGTCGCCTTTCCACCCTCAACAGCTGGCAGGAACGGCCGTTTCCGGGCGCCTCGTCCAACGCGCAAGGATGCCCCCCGCGGAAATTTGCGGCCGTCATCGGGATGGAGGCTCGCCGGTTTCGGACGGGTCCGCAGAGGCTATACTCCGGCCTCACGCTTCACCCGGGGGAGAACTCAGGTGGCCCTTACCGACTCTCGTGTGACGATCCATATGGCCGCGAGCCTCGACGGGTTTATCGCCCGCAAGGATGGAAGCACCGACTGGCTGGAGACGCGGGACAGCTTCGACGGCGGAGAGACGCTCAGTCCCGACTACATCGCGGACTTCCTCCAGACGATCGACTGCTATGTCATGGGCTCCCGAACCTATGAAACGGCCCTCGGTTTCGATGAAAAGGGCTTCGGCTGGTCCTATGGCGACAAGCCGGTGTTCGTCCTTACCCATCGTGATCTGCCCAAAAGGCGGGAGACGGTCGAGCTCGTCTGTGGCGACCTGGCAGAGTTGCTGAGGGGTCGTCTGCGAGCCCTCTACAGGAGCATATGGGTGGTCGGCGGCGGCGCTGTCGCCGGCGAATGTCTCCGCCGGAACTTGGCCGATGAAGTGAGATATTCGCTCGTGCCGGTGCTGATCGGTGACGGCGTTCGCTTCTTCGAGGACCTGGACCGGGACGTGTCGCTGCACCTGATGGAGGTGACGGCCTACAAGAGCGGAATGATCGCCTTGCGGCACGAGGTGCGCCCTTGAGCTCAGGCCGAACGGCTGAGCGTCCGCCTCCCACCCTGAACAGCCGGGAGGAAGGGCCGCTTCCTGGAGGTGGGCGCCGGTTTTAGGACACACAAAGCTGGCGCAACTCGCCGAAGCACACTACGTTACATGTAACCCAAGGGGCGGTGGACATGGCGCCGGTTTCGAAGGCCAAGCCCGCGCGAATGAAGGTGCAGGAACATCGCCGTCGCCTGCGCGCCCAAGGGTTGCGGCCCATTCAAGTCTGGGTGCCGGACGTCCGAGCTCCTTCGTTCCGATCTGAGGCGCATCGTCAGTCTCTCGCGGTCTCGGAAAGCGTCCACGCGTCGGAAGATCAGGCATTCATCGATGC